>JAHENE010000237.1 GCA_024643305.1 Thiobacillaceae bacterium
CGGAGCGGGCATGGCCTACGGTTACGCACATGGCTACAGCCATGCCCAGGTCGTCCCCTTCAACGTTCTGGTCGAGACCATCCAGGTCATGGTGGTGTACCCGCTGTTCGTGCTGAGCACACGGCAGCTCATCCAGTTGCATGCCCTAAAGCCCTTCATCACCCGCATCCAGCACGCTGCGGAATCCCAACGAGGCTGGGTGCGGCACTTTGGCATTGCCGGGTTGTTCGTCTTCGTGTTCGTCCCATTCTGGATGACCGGTCCGGTAGTGGGGGCCATCATCGGCTTTTTGATCGGCTTGCGCCCCCTGGTCAACATCGTCGTCGTGCTGGTATCGACCTATGTCGCCATCGGCATCTGGGCGCTGTTGTTGAACGAGCTCAGCGACTGGGCGGCAACCGTCAACGAATTCGCCCCCTACGCCCTGGTCCTTGCCATTGTGCTGATCGTCGTCGTGATGAGTCTGCTGCACCGGCGCCACAACCGGTCTGGAGTCAACAAGCAGACCTGAACGCCGGTCAACCTCGCAAGGCCTGGCCGGGCGAACCATAAAAATAGTGAGCGCTCCTTAACCGCAAAATCCGGGCGACTAGAACTAATTGCATATATCCAATGGCATATGTTCTTGTCGGAGCCCGTGTGTCCTAATCCCCGAACAACAATAATTGAGAAGCGCGGCGCGGTTTGAGGGTGACGCTTTCAGGCTGCGCAACCAGTATCAATACAAAAAAGTCCAGGGGGTCTCATGGCATATCATTTTCGTAATCTCGTGTTCGAAGGTGGAGGCGTCAAGGGCATAGCCTATATTGGTGCGCTGGACGTGCTGAATGGCAAGGGAATACTCTCCAACATCGAAAGAATCGGTGGGACTTCCGCAGGTGCCATCAATGCAATTCTCCTCGGCCTCGGCTTCTCTCCCAAGGAAACCAAAGACATCCTCTGGGAACTCGACTTCAACAAATTCATGGATGACTCATGGGGCGTCATCCGCGACACCGATCGCCTGATTGAAGAGTTTGGCTGGTACAAGGGCGACTACTTCCGCAAGTGGATAGGCAATCTCATCAAGCAAAAAACCGGCAACAGCGAAAGCACGTTTGCAGACGTGGAAGCCATGAAGGCAAAGCGCGGCTTCAAATCCATGTACTTCATGGGCACCAACCTGTCCACCTCGTTTTCCGAAATCTTCTCAGCCGAGCACACCCCCAGAACATGCATCGCCGACGCTGTCAGGATATCCATGTCCATTCCGCTATTTTTTGCGGCAAAACGCAGCATGCGCGGAGACGTCTATGTGGATGGCGGCGTACTGGACAACTATCCGGTCAAACTGTTCGACCGCAAGAAGTACCTTGATTCCGCAAACTTCACGGAAACCGGGTACTACAAAAAAGTAAACGACCAGTTCAAGGACGCGGACAGGGCCATCTCCGAATACGTCTACAACAAGGAAACATTGGGCTTTCGTCTGGACACCAAGGAAGAAATCTCGATCTTTCGCGACCATGCCGAGCCGCCGCACCGTAGTGTCGACAACTTCTTCAAGTACAGCTGGGCGCTGATCCATGCAGTCATGGAATCCCAGCAAAGCGCGCACCTGCATGGCGATGACTGGGCGCGAACCGTCTACATCGACACCCTGGGCGTTGGTACAACCGATTTCAATCTTACAAATGCCAAGAAAAAAGACCTCGTTCAATCCGGGAAAGAGGGCGCAACAAAATATATCGACTGGTACGACACCACAGAAGCCAAGCCCAACAAATAAATCAGTCAGCGAACCCTGTTAGGGCGAAACAAAAAAGGAGGCACCCATGGACGGAGACAAAGCGGCAAAAGACGGCGCAATAGATCGCTTTCTTGCCAGAGGCAAGGATTCAGTTGCATTGCTGCGCGATGCCGCGCTGCTGATGCTGGCAGTGCTGCTGCTGGTCTTTCCCAAAACACTGAACAACGTGCTGACAAGTGCCGGCTTCGAAGAAGGCAGCATCGTCGGATTCAAATGGAAAGCCAAGCTGGTCGAGTCGGACGAGGCATTGAACAGCGCAAAAGCGACCATAGCCAGTCTCCAGACGCAACTGGACAAGACCACGTTCCTGTTGAAGAAAGCGCAAACCCGTGTGGACGACCAGACACTTAGCCAGAACATCACCCGGCTTCAGCAGGAAAACATCCAGGTGGGCAACGCGACCGAGAAAGTTCAGGCCAACATCGCCTCAACACTCCAGACAAACATCCCCTTCATCGAAAAGGCCCGCAAATCTGTGAACCTGGATGCGATTCGTCGCATCCCCCCGCCTGACAACAGTCAAAAATAGACGAGCGCAGCGGGTAACAAAAAGTGCCTGGCACATATTGGTCAGACAAACCTGAACAACAAGGACAAGCAAACATGACAAGCTCCGCGCAACGCACACCCGGCTGGACTAAGGCCGTCAACAACTTTCCCGAAAGCGTGCGCACAGATATCGATCGCATCTGGGATAACCAGGGCTGCATGCCTGCAGATGCCGTAGAGCGCGTGTGCGGAATTCTCATGGCCGAGATCGGTACACTGATGATGCAATTGCTGCCCATTGCACAGCAATACGCGGTCGTGCCTGTATCGCATTTCCAGGTGGGCGCGGTTGCCGCAGGCATGCCCATACCTGGCACCGGGTGGTGCAGCCTGTATCTGGGCGCCAACTTCGAATTTACCTATGCCGCGCTCAGCTTCACCGTGCATGCCGAACAGTCGGCAACCAACAATGCCTGGCTGCAAGGAGAACCGGGTTTGCAGGCGTTGGCCATCAGCGCGGCGCCTTGCGGGTACTGCCGCCAGTTTCTATACGAACTGGTCACCGCCAAGCAGTTGAACATCCTGCTGCCTAACGACCCCAGCAATCCCCTGTCATATTCATCGACCCCCCTCACGACATTTCTCCCCGACGCCTTTGGTCCGGGCGACCTCAACGTCAAGGGGGGGATGATGGAGCCGGCGCTTTGCAATCATAATCTCGTACTTGATGCCGGCCCGATAACAGACCCGGTCATTGTGGCCGCGCTCAAGGCCGCCTGCGGCAGCTATGCGCCCTACAAAACAGACCTGTCCAATGGATATGCCGGGGTGGCGGTGCAGCTGGTGGATGGCACGATCTACACCGGCCGCTATGCAGAAAACGCCGCCTACAACCCCAGCCTCTCGCCGCTTGAGTCCGCACTCTCTTTCATGAACATGAACCAGCCGGGTACGGCCACGCGAAAGGTGAACCGCTGCGTGCTCGTAGAAGTGCCCACACTCTGCAGCCAGTTAAGCGCTACAAAATCCGTGCTGAATGCCTATGCCCTGGGCGTGTCGCTCGAGTATTACCAGGCCAGCCTGGTTCCATCGTAATAAGCCTGGCACCCCGCCGGCAGAAATTCACAACCAGAATAAATAGGGTTTCCTGAAACCCAAAACAAAAAGAAACACCCAAAACCTGGAAGGAACTACGACATGACCGATTTCTGCATAAGCATTCACAAAAGCAAAACAGACG
>JAHENE010000238.1 GCA_024643305.1 Thiobacillaceae bacterium
CGCGGATCCGGTCGAACACCACCACGGATTCGTTTACCGAGTAGCCCAAAACCGCCAGGATGCCGGCCAGAACGGTGAGCGTGAATTCCCACTGGAAAAACGCGAACAGGCCCAGGATGATCACGATATCGTGCGCATTCGCAATAATGCCGGCCAGCGCAAAACGCCACTCGAAGCGCAGAGCCAGATAGAGCATGATGCCAACGGCCACCACGAATAGCGCCAGCGCGCCGCTGTCGTAGAGTTCCTTGCCGACCTGCGGGCCGACGAAATCCACTTTTCTCAAAACCACATCGCTGTTTTGCGCTTTCAGCACAGCCATGACCTGATTGCTGGTTTGCGCGGCAGAGGAAGACTTGCTCACAGGCAGCCGGATCAGCACGTCACGAGAAGTTCCGAAGGTCTGCACGGCAGCTTCTTTGAAGCCGCTTTTCTGCAAAGTCGCGCGGACTTCATTCAATTGCGCGGGCTGGGTATAGGCAACTTCCATCACCGTGCCGCCGGTAAAGTCCACACCCAGGTTAAGGCCCTGCGCCCACAGCGCCCACACTGCAAAAATGAAAGTGCCGAGCGAAATGGTCGTGGTGATCTTCCCGTAGCGCATGAACGGGATGACGCGATCGACATCGAAAAAACGGATCATCGTGGTGTCCTCAGATGGAGACTGTATTCAGCCGCACCTTGCGGCCGTACGTAAGGTTGACCAGGGCGCGAGACACCGTCACCGCGCTGAACATGGAAGTCAGAATGCCCAGGCACAACACGACTGCAAAACCCTTTACCGGCCCCGAGCCCAGCCAGAACAGCGCAATGCCGGCAATCAGGGTGGTCAGGTTGGAGTCGAGAATCGTGCCCCAGGCGCGGTCGTAGCCGGCATGAATCGCGGCTTGCGGCGTGGCTGCATTGCGCAGTTCTTCGCGGATGCGCTCATTGATCAGCACGTTGGCGTCAATGGCCATACCCAAAGTCAGTGCGATACCAGCCAGGCCCGGCAGGGTCAGTGTGGCCTGCAACATGGATAACAACGCGACCAGGAAGAAGCCGTTGACCGCGAGCGCCAGCGAGGAAAACATCCCGAACACGCGGTAGTAAAAAATCATGAAAGCAACCACGGCGAAGAAGCCCCAGATATTCGAGTTGAAACCTTTCTCGATATTGTCCTTGCCCATGCTGGGGCCGACGGTGCGCTCCTCGACGATAGTCATGGGCGCGGCCAGCGCGCCGGCGCGCAGCAGCAGCGCCACGTCGGAGGCTTCCTGCGGCGAATCCATGCCGGTGATCTGCACGCGTCCGCCGCCGATTTCTTCCTGGATGACAGGCGCGGTGATGATTTCAGTCGAGTCGTGCTCGATCAGCAGAATCGCCATGCGGCGGCCAACGTTTTCGCGCGTCACATCCTTGAAAATGCGCGCGCCCTTGCCGTCCAGATTGATGTGTACGGCGGGGCGGTTGTTCTGGCTGTCAAAACCGGGTGAGGCATCGGTGATGGAATCGCCGGTCAGCATCACATCTTTTCTGACCAGGATCGGGAAGCCATCGCGGCTTTGATAAACCTCGTCGCCAAAGGGCACCTGGCCCGCGGCAGCGGCATTGGCGTCGCCTTCTTCGTCCACCATGCGGATTTCCAGGGTGGCGGTGCGCCCCAGAATTTCCTTGGCCTTGGCGGTATCCTGCACGCCGGGTAATTGCACCACCACGCGGTCGACGCCCTGCTGCTGGATAACCGGCTCGGCCACGCCCAGCTCGTTCACGCGGTTTCTCAGCGTCTGGATGTTTTGCTTGACGGCAAATTCCTGGATTTTGTTTTCCGCAGTGGGCTTGAGGGTGGCAGTCATGGTGAACTCGTCAACACCGTCGCTGCTGGCAATGTTCAGGTCTTCATACGTGCGCGAAATTTTCTCGACGGCGGCATCGCGCTGGTCGCGGGTGGAGAATTTGGCCACAACGCTTTCGCCTTCACGGGTAATGCGTCCGTAGCGGATTTTCTCGCTGCGCAGTTCCGTGCGGATGTCCCCCTGATAGCGGATGGCGGCTTTTTCCAGCGCCGCCTTCATGTCCACTTCCAGCATGAAATGCACGCCGCCGCGCAAATCCAGGCCCAGGTACATGGGCAGGGCGTGGATGGCGGTCAGCCACTCCGGCGAAGCCGACAGCAGGTTGAGCGCCACGGTGTAGCGGTTGCCCAGCGCGGCCTGGATTGCATCCTTGGCCTTGATCTGCTCGTCGGTGCTGGCAAAGCGCAGCTTGACGCTGTTGTCGTCAATGAAGGCGCTATAGGATTTGGCTCCGGCAGCTTGCGCCGCAGCTTGTGCCTGCCTGAGCAGCGCCTCATCCATTTTTTCCGTGGTCTTTACCGGCGAAATCTGTACGGCGGGCACTTCGCCGTAGAAATTGGGCAGGGTGTAAAGAAAGGACACCACCAGCACAACGCCGATGAGTATGTATTTCCAGAGCGGGAAGCGATTCATTTTTGTGTGAGGCGTAAGGAGTTGGATGTGAGGCGGGAAGCGCGAGAGGGGGAGTTTGTTTTACCCCTCACGCCATGCGCTTTACAGGGTTTTGATCGTGCCCTTGGGCAGCAGGGTTTGCACGGTTGCTTTCTGCACGTGGGTGACAACGCCTTCAGCAATTTCCAGCGACACGTACTGCTCGCCGACCTTGGTAACTTTGCCGACCTGGCCAGAAGCCGTAACCACCTCATCGCCCTTTTGCAGGCCTTCCGTCATTTTGCGCTGCTCTTTGGCGCGCTTCATCTGCGGGCGGATGAGCATGAAGTAGAACAGCACGAAAATGACGATCAGCGGCAAAAACTGCATCAGCGGGTCGGGTTGGCCGGCTGCGGGGGCAGCGTTGGCTGCGGTGGAAGCGTAGGCTGCGGCAGCAGCCATAAGGGTTTGGCCCTTGGAAAGCATTATCTTCTCCTGACAAATACTGTAATGATCAAAAAACCCCGCAATTCTAACATCCGGCGGCGCGGGCTTCATGAAAGCCGGCCCGCCAGCCCTCGAAATTGCCGGCCTCGATGGCCTGGCGCATTTCCCGCATCAAATCCTGGTAGTAGGCCAGGTTGTGCAGGGTGGCCAGCCGCGCCCCCAGGATTTCGCCGCAGCGAATGAGATGGTGTACATAAGCCCGCGAAAAGTTCCGGCAGGTGTAGCACTGGCAGGCCGCATCGATGGGCGCGGGGTCGTTGCGGTGCACCGCGTTCTTGATGCGCAAATCGCCGTGGCGGGTAAACAGCATGCCGTTGCGGGCGTTGCGGGTGGGCATCACGCAGTCGAACATGTCAATGCCGTGGGACACCGCCTCCACAATGTCTTCCGGCGTGCCCACGCCCATTAAATAGCGCGGGCGGTCTTGCGGCAGCTGCGGCGCGGTATGGGCCAATATGCGCAGCATGTCCGGCTTGGGCTCGCCCACGCTTAACCCGCCAATGGCGTAGCCGTCAAAGCCGATCTCCACCAGCTTGGCCAGCGACTGGTCGCGCAAGTCCTCGTACATGCCGCCCT
>JAHENE010000030.1 GCA_024643305.1 Thiobacillaceae bacterium
CGCCGTGGTCTGGTCAATGGCGTAGTTGGCATTACGAACAGTCTGGTCAGCTCGCTCAAGCAATACTACCCACAAGTGCTGGACTGGTTCGAACACCGGGACACCTTGATCTTCTGCGACTTCTTGAGCCGCTGGCCCACGCTCAGACACGTCAAGCGGGCCAGGCGGTCGACGCTGGAAACCTTCTTCGGCCAGCACAATTCTCGACGGGCGTACCTCGTCGAGGAACGAATCCAGGGCATCCGGGCTGCTACCGCGCTCACCGAGGATGAGTCCGTTATCCGCCCGAACCAGATGCTCGTGCAGGCACTGGTCGAGCAGTTACGCGCACTTCTACTGGCCATCGATCGCTTTGATGCCGAGATCGATACCGTTGCCAAGAGTCTGCCCGACTACGATCTATTCGCAGCATTGCCAGGCGCAGGACACATCCAGGCTCCCCGACTGCTGGTTGCCTTTGGCGAAGATCGAGATCGGTATACAAACGCCGCGCAGATTCAAAGCTATTCAGGCGTTGCTCCGGTAGTCGAGCGTAGCGGTAACAAGTGCTGGGTCCACTGGCGCTTCGCCTGTCCAACCTTCCTCCGGCAGACCTTTGTGGAGTGGGCGGGCTCAACCATACCGAGATCTTACTGGGCTGGTGCCTACTACCAACAGCAACGCAACAAAGGGTGTTCCCATCGGGTCGCGGTACGCGCCTTGGCGTTTAAATGGATACGAATCCTCTATCGGTGCTGGAAGACACGCACTCCGTATGACGAATCCGTCTACTTGAATGCGTTAAGGCGACGGGGATCGCCCCTGCTGGCAAGCCACTCGGAATCTGCAAATATCACTTGACGGAGTGTCTCAGGGCACGATGCGGTCAGTCAGGATGACCTCATCAAGCGGCCGCTCCTCGGCCAAAGCCGACCTTCGGGACGGATGGACGCTATGACCGCAATGTGGAGTATTACCGTCCGTGGCGGTATCAAGGCGCTGAGAGGCAGCTTCCAGTAACGACGACAGGCAAGAAGACAATCCAAACCGACCTGTCTAGCTTCCTGAAAGCAAGCGTTCAACGCCGAGGGTACTGCTAACACGAAAAGCAACTCGGAGTCCTGTCAATAACTGCACAATACGAGGTAAAAATAAAACTGGGAGCGAAGTCCCTCATTTAGGAGGGACATAAAATTCTTAATTCACTTAATTCCGGATGACTTTTTGCATCCAAATGGTCTGCATATTTCCATTGCCAACCAAATACGCAAGGCCGTGATAATCGGCCCAAACAAAATTGGAATCGGGGCCAGAAATATCCAGGTTCTGGAAAGCTCGCCGCTCCCCGCGTAACCACCAGACCAGGGTGTAATTCGATTCTGCGAGTAATTGTTGCAGACCTTCCAGCCGGGCAAACAGCACATCCTCCCCATGCACCCAGCCTGACAGGCCAAATACTACTTGGCCTTGGCGGCACACCACTCCCCGATGCAAATCCAGTTCGAGGCCCCATTCCTGAAATAACGAGGGCAAGAGAATCGTGATTGGGGCATGATCGTCGCGCCGGTCGGGATGTCCGCACTCACCGACAAATTCACGCCAAGAAACAGGCAAATAGACTCTCCAACTATCTGACGTAGGTGCGCAAAATCCGTCGTCCCAGTCAGCCTTTAAATTGGGCCATTGAGTAATCGGAATATGCCAGTCGTTGGCTGAATCGACACGCCCTACCCCCGCCATACGAGCCTGAACACTTGGTTTATCTATCTTGTGCAGCAATTTTGGTAAATCGCTGGTATGTATCAACAAGGGGGTGATTTGCCACCAGATGTCTGCATGGAACTTTTTGCCCAGCCCCCACTGACCTGGCGCGAAATAGCTCTCCCAGATATGCTCGCTGGCGATTCGCAGCCAGGTTCCACTCCCCCACTCCTTGGGCAAATCCTTTGCATACGCAACAATGTCCGCTGGGGGCAAGTCGCAAGAAGCTGCGTTTATCCATCTCTTCATGTTGTCCAGATCAGGAAGCGGCCAGGATGGCAGGCTGGGTATGCGCCAGAACTCGTCATTCGATTTGCTCTTTGCCGGAGTGCCAAACCGTAACCATCGAGCAGGATCATGCAAATGCACCCCCACCTGATCAGGCGTGTCATAGCTACGTGGCTCCCTGTTCCAGCCCGGCTGCATTACGTAGTTATCGGAGAGGAAGGCCAGTAACGTATACCAGCCTATCCACTGGTACTTCTTGCCAACGCGCTCCGTACGCCCGTCGCCATCACTGCGGCCGTGCTGGCGGGTGAAATATCCCGTATCGAAATTCTCAAAACGCTCAGCCGTCCAACCAAGGTTCCAACAATTCCAAGTCACAAAACGCCCAGCCAGAGCTAGGTCAAATACCTCTTTGAGCGGGCGTACGGAAATTATGGGCTCTGATTTGCGAAATGGGCGTGAAGTTTCGGTTGAGCCAGGTAACGGCATAGAACTGAAATCAATAGATGCGGAATTTCCACCCATTATGTACCGATAAAAATCTCCCCACCCTCTTGCCGAATGAAGAATACTGAGATAGCCACCAGATTTATCCAGACCCTCGAGGTTTTTAGTGCTTGGTACTTGATCGAGAGCAAGATGACTACGGTATGGAGGGCGGACCACGCTCAAATCAACATCTGGCAGCCAGCCCCGTCGGTGCGCATCTTCCACTATGCGCCGCGCATAATGACGCAAAGTAATGTGGCACCAGCGGGGATTTCCGTCCGGGAATTGGCTATCATAAACCTGCTGCGCTGCCCACCCTGCGGCTTCCGGATTGCCATCATCAAGTATCACGCCCCACACCGCCACCAACACACCTTCGAGAACATATGGGTCATTAACGCTCAGAAAATCTGGCAGGAACTTTTTCAGCACCAAAGGGCATGCAACCAGCAAGCGCGTCAGCCCTTTGATGGCGGCATGGCGTAAAGGGTTGTTGGAAGTAGCGCAGGTCCATGCCAGCAATTGTGCGGCAGGCAGCGCCACTTCCTCGTGGATGCCATGCAGTTGGGCATCGCGTGCCCACTTCACCAACTGACCGAGAGTCGAGGTCTCATCGGGCCACATGGGTGCGATTTCCACCGACCAGATGGCATCGCGTGCGCCCGGGCTTTCTTGCTCAAGTAGACGTTTATGAATGAAGTGTTCCATCGCGAACGGATGACCCGGAATGAGAGCAAAACGGATCAACTCGTCCAGCCCGTTCGACCCCGCTCTTTCTTTCCACAACTCGAACAACGAGTCCGAGTCGGCGCCAAACTCCTCCGGTTTGCTGCGCCATCGCAAACTGTCAGTGAAAGCATTGTCGAGTTCCCAGAAAGAGAAACCGTTGCTGTCCGGATTTTCCGGTATCAGCGTTGGTAATTCAGCGCCTATGTGCTGGGGGGCAGCCAGACACAATGCTTCTAGGAGACCTGCGCGGCGGAAATAAAGCGGGTGCTCCATCCAGTTTGGGGAAACCAGCGGGAACAGTATTCCACCACTCGCAAGCGCCGCCGACAATGCCGCTCGTTTTTCCTCCCTGGTGCTCAGGTCATTGAATAGGTTTGTCAGCAAGCGATCTGCCAGGAAGGTATCCGACAATCGTTCGAATCCGAACTCCACGACCTCATCGTCACCATCGAGTCGGTCTATTAGTCCACCTGATGTGCAAAGAAAGCTTATGACGCGTTCAGTCCCGGCAGTCTGGCGAGAAATGTCGTCGGCTTGCTGGCGAGGCAGGGCAAATAGCCCCTGATCCAGCATGGCTTGCGCCAGTTTGTTCATAGTGCGGCGGAGGGGGGCGCTTCGGGACACATCGCCCAGTATTGCCTTGTCCTTTGCCTCTTGCTCTAGATATTCCATCCAGGCTTCCCATACTTCCAACCAAGAAGGCAGCCAGTGATGGAACTGTCTGCCTTTCAGGCTCTTAGCGAGAAGTTGTACATACAGCGGATTACTGAACTCACCCAACGGTGGTGCAACAGGTGCCTTGACACCGAAGAATTCGAAATAATGCATGAGTGCATCTGGCTCGATGCCCATAAATCCCGGATGTTCCCATTCCACCCAAGGCGTGACACCTTCCACTGGCACTTCCGGCAATACATGGTTAAGGTAATCTGAACGTATGGAAAGAACCAAAGCCAAATGTGGCCGCCGGGTAATTTCGTGTAGCATGCCCAACAGTTCGGTTCTCCATCGGTTACGACTGGGCGTTTCGTTCAGTGCGTCGATTACGATCAAGGCACGCTGTTTTCTATTCGCACCCTCGTTCTCCAGCTTGTCCAGAAGTTGTGCGGTACTACCCTGCCATTCAAGTTTTCCGCGAATGGCGGCCCAGAAGTCACCGGCTGAGTTTAAGGTTTGGCCCAACACTCCCACGGCGATTCCACCTGCATCCAGTGTGCTGTTGATCTCATGCACCAGGGTATGGGTTTTCCCTTGGCCAGCAGGGCCAGTCAACAAAAGCACCCGTTTGCTGACAATTTCGGCATAGCGCATCAGCAGTTCTGAAGCTTCCCTAGCGTTAATCGCAGCTTGTCTTAGTTGGTGACTTCTGTATCCATGTTTGTCTAACTTTTGGTCTTGCTCTCTTGCCTTGTCATGAACATCGAGCTCGTCCCACGCCTTGCCCTCAATGCTTTTCAGTGTACTTAATATGAAGTCAAAATCTGGCGTAGTCTGCCAATAAACGTCGTTGCGCGAGCTCTCGGCAATGCGCTTCATCTCCCCCTGCTCATCCGCAAATGCTGCATCCCGGTCTATTTCTTTCCATGTCTTCGCGAGCACCTTGTCCATGGACTTAATGGCTGCCTCGCGCGTCAATAGCCAGTCAAACACCTCACCGATGTCAGTATCCAGATGGGCATCCCCAGTGTAACGAGGCCCGGCATTCGCGGTAAGAACAGCGGCTTGGCGCTTTAGCCAGCTATCAAAAGGCTGATCTGCTCCTGGTTGGCACTGACTCAGGAACTCACGCAAATGACCTTCGAGTTTCCGAGTAAAGTCCGCCAGATCAGAATATCTGTTGACCGAACCTGTCCACTGTCCATTTTCCTTGAAGGGTGGCTGCTCGAAAAAGGTGTGTAAATTTTGATATTGAGTATCGTCCGGGCAAGAATGATTTTCAGGAATACTCCAGCGATAAATGAGGATAGTCGGCCTATCTGCGCCACGCCGCCTTGCATCCCATGCCCGATGAAATTCATATTCGCTGCCAGATAGAAAAGGCGTTCCGTCTATCTTCCGGAATTCGTTGGTCGGCAAAGGTGTGCCAAGTTTGCAACGAAAAATGCCGACGAATAGATCACAATCTTCTGGCAAGAAGACATGATTGTTCACAGATTCTTGTGGAGAAGCCAATGCCTCCAAAGGTACGCCTGCATCCCAGTCCCATGCAGCCACCTCAATTCTGGTGAATGAAGAGATGAGCGGATCTGCGTTCAAGCGCGATGCAATTCCGTGAAGTGCGCAGCGTTCTTCTTCGCAGTCACCAGGAGATGATAGAAAAATTTTGAAGCGCAACATATCAAGGAGAATTAGGAATCGTCGAATGGCAACCCTTCATGTAAGGGTTCTATGACCATCTTAAAGCGAAATTGAAGGTATGTCAGACATTGGTTCACCGCTCGGCTGCGAATGATATTTCTACTCGGTATCCATCACCGATTAGCGCAGATTTAGGTGGCTCAAAATCCCTACACAGACGGTAATTGAATACCGTCGGGAAAGCTGACCTTCGACGCCATAGATACTAAGGTCTATTGACTGACAAATACCCGCCCTAGATGCGACAGTCATTTTATTTTCGGACTGGCCAAGCCCATGAGAAGCAGTGCCGTGTGACTGCTGCACCCACATCCTACCGTTGATCCTCTGACGATCCGACCGACAGCAGTGGGTCGGAAGTTTGTGTTCACTGGATAGGAAAGGTGCTGTTCAACGATTCAGCGTCCTCAACGGCTGCAATAGGAAGCATTGCCGCCGTATCGAAAGAAACGCCCCAAAGACAGCAAAGGCCGAACAGGAGCCGGTCAAAGCGGTCAGCATGAACTTCCGCTACGGGTCGGGAGCACGCATTCCCCGTATTGAAAAGCAGCCGTTCGGCGTGAATTCCTGATCAGTGACTGCTCAAGACAGCATAGCGGACCAAGCTGGCTCAGAACCTGCCGACCGCTTTGGCCGAATAAGAGACGGTCGAGCACCTCAACCCGAACTTCCGCTTCTGGCCGTTTACAGAAAAAAGAATCAGCTTACAAAAGCTCCACCCAGTGTCTGACGGATGTACTTGTGCCTGATTGTAGATGGGTGAGGCAGCCGATGTTGGCAGTAGCGATGACTTCTGGTTCTGACTGATTCAAGTGTCCGAGCTTGCGGTCGCGCAACTGAGTGGAAATCTCTGGTTCGAGCAGCGAGTAGGTGCCGGCAGAACCGCAGCACAGGTTGGTTTCGCTGACGGGCAGCAAGGTGTGGCCGGCAACGGTCAGCAGCGCTTCCACTACGCCGGTAATTTTCTGCCCGTGCTGCAGGGTACAAGGTGAATGAAAACTCACGCGCCGGGTATCTTTCGGACCACGGTTTGCCAGCCAGATCCGCAAGGTCGCCTCTTCCTGCAATAGCACTTCGGACAAGTCGCGGGTGAGCGCCGAAACGCGGGCGGCTTTTTCTGCGTAGGCCGGATCGTTTTTCAAATAATGGCCATATTCTTTGACGGTGGCCCCGCAGCCCGAGGCGGTCATGACGATGGCTTCAGCCCCGGCTTCGATATGTGGCCACCATGCATCAATGTTGCGGCGCATGGCATCAAGACCGTCTTCCTGAAAGTTGAGGTGGAAACTGACGGCACCGCAGCAGCCGGCATTGCTTGCCGTTATAAGGTTAATGCCGATGGCGTCCATTACTCGCGTAGCGGCTGCATTGATTTGTGGTGCGAGTGCCGGTTGCACGCAACCCGCCAGAGCAATCATTTTTCGTGAATGTTTGGTGGCAAGATGAGATTGAACTGTGTTCACAGATGGAATCTTGTTGGCCAGCGAATCCGGCAAAAATGGTTTCGCCATTCGCCCCAGTTTCAGCGTGCTGCCAAACAGTTTCGTTTGCGGCAGAAATTTGGCCAAGGCTTTGCGCTGCAGTTTTTGCCCAAGCGGGCGTGACACGTTTTGTTCGGCAAATTTTCGGCCGATGTCGATCAGCTTGCCATACTGCACGCCGGACGGGCAGGTGGTTTCGCAGTTGCGGCAGGTGAGGCAACGGTCGAGATGCTTGAGCGTTTTCTGCGTGACGACGGCGCCTTCCAGCATTTGCTTCATCAGGTAAATGCGGCCGCGTGGAGAATCCAGTTCGTCGCCGAGAATCTGATAAGTCGGGCAAGTGGCGAGGCAAAAACCGCAGTGAACACAGGCGCGCAAGATGCTGTCGGCTTCCTGCCCGTCGCTGCTGTTGCGAAAAGACTTGGACAAATTTGTTTGCATGCTCAGAGTCCCGGATACATTCGTCCTGCGTTCAGGATGCCGCGCGGGTCGAACTGTTGCTTGAGGCGCCGGTGATATTTCATCAAGGCGTCGGGCAAGGGTTGGAATACGCCGGCAGTCTTGTCACCGGAATACAGAGTGGCATGTCCAACGTGCGCAGCAGCACGTGCGCGGATTTCCGTTGCGGGCGCATCGCTTTTGAGCCAGCGTTCGGCGCCGCCCCAGTTGATGAATTGTTTGCCCGGCAATGACAGTGCTGGTGTGGTCGAAGGCAGCGACAATCGCCACAAAGGTACTTCATCCTGAAAGAATGCTGCGCTATGGTCGCGCAGGCCTTTCCAGAACTCCGCGCCATGCTCATGCACTTCGCCACCCAGCTTGTTGTGTGCTGCATGCACGGAGCTTTCCGCGCCGGAAAGCCGAACCGTGAACACACCGGAGAGCCACGCCCCGGCGGAAAGGGGGATGGGCTTGCCTGCCCATTCATTCATGCGGCGCAGGGCTTCGGTTTCGTCACACTCGAATTGCATTGTCATTTCGCTTTGCGGCTTGGGCAGCACCTTGAGCGAAGCTTGCAGCAGCACACCAAGTGTCCCCAGCGCGCCTACCATCAGGCGCGAGACATCGTAACCCGCCACGTTCTTGATGACTTGTCCGCCGAACTTGAGATGTTGGCCGTTGCCGTCGAGGATTTCCATGCCCAGCACGAAGTCGCGCGCAGAACCCGTGTAAGGACGGCGCGGCCCGGAAAGGCCGCAAGCCAGTGTGCCACCGAGCGTGGAGGTGGTGCCATAGTGCGGGGGCTCGAACGCCAGCATCTGGCCATGCCGGTCGAGCAGCGCTTCGATTTCGGCAAGTGGAGTGCCGCAGCGGGCGGTCAAAACCAGTTCCCCGGGCTCGTAACTGACGATACCGGTGTTGGCGGAGACATCCAACACTTCGCCGGCAATGTTCTCGCCATGCCAGTCCTTGGTGCCGCCAGCGCGGATGCGAAGCGGCGTTTGGGCGGCACGGATAATCTCGGCAATTTTCTGCATCTCGGATTAGAACCTTGGCAATTCAGGGAAGGGCAGCTTGCCACCCGGCACGTGCATGGCGCCATATTCGGCACAGCGGTGAAGCGTGGGCACAGCTTTGCCGGGATTGAGCAGGCCGTCTGAATCAAAACAGGCTTTGACACCGTGGAATGCCTGCAATTCGTCTGACCCGAATTGCACGCACATCTGGTTGATTTTTTCGACACCAACGCCGTGTTCGCCGGTGATGGTGCCGCCATGTTCCACGCACAATTCCAGAATATCGGCACCCAGGCGCTCGGCTTTTTGCCAGGCATTGGGCTGGTTGGCGTCATACAGAATCAAAGGGTGCAAATTCCCATCGCCAGCATGGAACACGTTGGCCACAGGCAGGGCATATTCCACAGAGAGTTCCGCAATGCGTCTCAAAACCGCAGGCAGGGCTTTTCTTGGAATGGTGCCGTCCATGCAGTAGTAGTCAGGGGCCAACCGGCCTACAGCCGGGAAGGCGGCCTTACGCCCGGCCCAGAATTTTTTCTGTTCGGCCTCGTCACGTGCAGTGCGGACTTCGGTGGCGCCGGAGGCAAGCAAAACCTCGCGCACGCGCATCACATCTTCGGACACTTCTTCCTGAGTGCCGTCGACTTCCACCAGCAGGATTGCTTCTGCATCAAGCGGATAGCCTGCATGGGCATAGGCCTCGGCGGCTTCGATCGCCAGCTTGTCCATCATTTCCAGACCGGCAGGCAGTATTCCGCCGGAGATGATTGCGCCCACGGCAGCGCCACCTTTTTCAACGTCATCAAAGGCAGCCAGCACCACCTGTGTGCGCTCGGGTTTGGGCAGGAGCTTGACCGTGATTTCCAGTGTGACGGCCAGCATACCTTCGGAACCTATCATCAAGGCAGACAAATCATATCCGGGCGAATCCATCGCTTCGGAGCCAATCACCAGTTCTTCGCCCTCAATGGTCAGCACGCGGATCGACAGCACGTTATGCACGGTCAGGCCGTATTTAAGGCAATGCACACCGCCTGAATTTTCTGCCACGTTGCCGCCGATTGTGCAGGCAATTTGCGAGGATGGATCGGGCGCGTAGTAAAGTCCGTATGCCGCGGCAGCTTCGGAAATGGCAAGATTGCGCACACCCGGCTGCACACGTGCGGTTCTTGAGGCGGGATCGATGTGCAAAATGCGGTTGAACTTGGTCATGGCCAGCAGCACGGCACCATCGACGGGCAGGGCGCCGCCCGATACACCGGTCCCTGCGCCGCGGAACACCACGGGCGTTCCGGTTTCGCGGCAGGCAGCCAGCACTTGTCTGACCTGTTCCTCGGTTTCCGGCAATGCCACTACGTCCGGCGTGTTGCGGAACGCAGTGAGGCCATCGGACTCAAATGGTTTCAAATCCTCGCGCACCAGCAACAGGCAATGTGGTGGCAGAATGGATTGCAGTCGGCGGATAACTTCGTTGGAAATCATGTTGGCATTCTAAGCTATCTGTTCAGTTGGAAAGCCTTGCTAAAATCGTGGGAAATAGGAGACGTTGATGGCCACTGCTGCCACAAAACATGAATGGACTGCCTGGGCCCTGATGGCCGCCGCGCTGATTTTCACCCTGCAGGCAAAACTGCTCCCCGCGCTTCTTGCTGGCCTGTTGGTGTACGAGCTGGTTGTCATGCTTTCCCCACGATTTGTTGGTGGCAAACTGTCGCACAGCCGCGCCAAGATGGTTGTAGTGGCATTGATATCCGCAACGGTTCTGAGTGTCTTGATTGGCGCAGTGCTGGGCGCAATCGCCTACTACAAGGCCGAGGGCGGCAGTTACACAGCGCTGCTGAAAAACATGGCGGAGGTCATCGAAAACTCGCGCAACCTGATGCCATCGTGGATTGCCGAATATCTGCCGCAGGGCGACGAGTCCCAAGTTCGCGCTACGCTTTCGGAGTGGCTTCGCGAGCATGCCCAGGAAATCAAGACGTTCGGTGGAACGGCCGGGCATGCCCTGGCGATGGTGATCATAGGACTCATCGTGGGTTCTTTCGTGGCATTGAACGAAGGCCGGGAAAAAAACCTGCCCGGCCCGCTTGCGCAGGCAATGTCTGGTCGGGTCAATCATCTGGGGCATGCCTTTCGCAAGGTGGTGTTTGCCCAGGTGAGAATTTCCCTGCTTAATACGGCGCTTACCGGACTGTACCTTGCGGTGGTGTTGCCATCGCTTGGTGTTGAACTTCCCTTCATCAAGACCATGATCATCATTACGTTTGTTGTGGGTTTGATGCCGGTGCTGGGCAACCTGATTTCCAACACCGTCATTGTCATCATTTCATTCAACCATTCCCTGCAGATTGCGTTTGCCTCACTAGGGTTTTTGGTGATCATTCATAAACTCGAATACTTTCTGAATGCGCGCATCATCGGCGGGCAGATCAAGGCTTACACCTGGGAACTACTGACGGCCATGCTGGTGATGGAGGCAGCATTCGGTGTGTCAGGCGTGATCGCGGCACCGGTGTTTTACGCCTATCTCAAGCGCGAGCTTGCCGAGCGGAATCTGATCTGACTTCCTCCATGCCTTTCAGCCGCTTGTAGGCTGTGGTCAATGCTGACTCGTCGCCCACGTTGCCAGGGAATATGACAACAGGCAGGCCGGGGTAACGGGAATGGTCCTCGGGGCATTTCACTACGGAGCAGCCTGGCAGGATCTGGCCCAGCACGCGCGATGCCTTCAAGGCCAATCCCTCCGACAGCACATCGTTGGAGGTGATGCCGCCCTTGCTGACCAGAAAGCCAAGCGTGGTTGGCAGCTGTTTCACGATATCCATCAGAGTGCCGGATACCTGGGTACCAAATTCCAGCCGTTCCTGCTGGGTGTTAAATTGACGCTCAATACGGCTGGTGTAGATGACCGGCGTAAGGCCTGCTCCATGCAGGGTGAAAGCATCATTTACAGCTTTCCACACAATGCCAGCGCGCTCTTGCGGCAAGCGGCTGACGTCGATTTCCATTGCGGCGGTACCGGGTGCTTGCAGGAGTTGGGCAAGCTGGAGGGTGGTCTTCTTGACATGCGACCCGACAATCACTGCACCGGGGCGGCCTTCACGAACGAATGTCGACATGGCTTCTGCGGGTACTGGTTGCGGTTTTAATCCAGCCAGCGCGGTTAGCAGCGAGGCAGCGCTGCGGAACAGGAAGCGCTTGCCCTGGGACGCGGCTTCCTTGAGTTGCGCGGCGAAATGATTCAGGTCATTCTGGGTTTCGGCATCCACCACGCAACAGGCATTGTTCTTAAGCGCCAAAAGGCGCGGCAAAACATTGCCCCGCACATCACCCAGCTGAAAGCGGTGCACTTCGTTTGCACGGATTTGGCCGCCAGTTTTTTCTTCCACGTAATCCGGCAGGTAACTGTGCCTGTAGCCAAACACCGAGTCTTTGGCGAATTCGGTTTCGTGCACCGGCACCGGTTTTCCATCCACCATCAGGTAGTGAATGCTGTCGCGGGTGATGCGGCCGCCCTCGAAAAAAGCCGGGACCAGAAAATGCGCATCGAAGGGGCCGAGCGTTTCCGCGATGACATTGGTTTCCACCGGGTAATGCCCGCGCAGGGTGGAGTCGGAGCGGCTCACCAGGATGGGGTTGATCGCCTGGCCTTCTGTGGACATCCTGTCGAGGCCCCCCCGCAGGTTGAGGCAAATCTCGCGCGTGACGCGCGCAGCCGATTCCGCATCCATGCCGCGGGTGTTGGACAGGACGAAGAACAGCGGCGAGCTGTCCTTCAATCCCTGCATGAGCGTGTCCGTATCCCAGCGGGTCAGCAGCAGACAGCCGTGAACTGTCTGCGAGCCGGTAGGGTCGTCATCGATGACGATAATCTTGTTCATGTTTTATCCGAGCATGCTCTTCGCACGGCTTGCAATCTCGGCGGCAGAAAGGCCGTTGAAGGCCATGATCTCGCCTGGGCTTGCGGTGGTTTCGCCGCGCTTCCAGCACATCACGTCGCGGCTGGCTGCCCGGCTGCGGATAAGCACCGGCTCCAGCGTGGCACTGGGGCCTCCGGAGATGGCAATCAGTGCCTTGCCGTTGAAGAGCTGATTGAAGCTGGTGTCGTCCATGAAGTTGCCATCCGCCTCTGAAACAGTGTCCCAGGCAACGTCCGTTGGACGGTACAGGCGGCGCGGATTCGCGATGCTGACAATGCGCACGCGCTTGCCTTCGGCCTCAAGCATGTCCTTGGCTTCGAACGCCGGCAGCAGGACCATGTCACCGGCCGCAGCCAGCACCACATCGGCTTCCTCCGAGCCGGCTGTCTGGTAAAGCGTGATGGCGCCACGCCTGATCGCGTCGCGTGCCTGATCAAGCGTCGTGTAAACCGGCAGGGGCGACTTCGAGGCAAAGATCGCGATAGTCTTGTTGAAGCTGCCCAGCGCCCACTCGTAAGCCGCCTGGATCATATTGGCATCGGCCGGGAATAGCGCATAGGAGTTGCCGTTCTTCATCTGCGCGGCTACGTAGTTCTCAATTTCCGGGCGCTGATGGGTCCAGCCGTTGCGGCCCTGCTCGAGCGCACCGGCGGTGAACATGCAAACAGCTGCGGGTGTCTTGCGGCGCAGTTCGGCCATGGCCTGGGCAAC
>JAHENE010000239.1 GCA_024643305.1 Thiobacillaceae bacterium
CCACCGAGACCACCTGCGCCGGCGCAGGTGGTCTCGGTGGCCGCTTCGCTGATTCCGTTCCTGGAGCACGATGACGCCAACCGCGCATTGATGGGCTCAAACATGCAGCGCCAGGCCGTACCCTGCCTGCGTCCGGAAAAGCCGCTGGTCGGCACCGGTATTGAACGTACTGCAGCGATTGATTCCGGTACGGTAGTCACCGCATACCGTGGCGGCATGGTGGATTATGTGGATGCGGGCCGTATTGTGATTCGTGTCAATGATGACGAGGCCAAGGCCGGCGAGGTGGGTGTGGACATCTACTCGCTTATCAAATACACACGCTCCAACCAAAATACCAACATCAACCAGCGTCCGCTGGTAAAGGTAGGTGACCAGATTGCACGCGGTGACGTGATTGCCGATGGTGCTTCAACCGACATGGGTGAACTGGCGCTGGGCCAGAACATGACGGTCGCATTCATGCCATGGAACGGCTACAACTTTGAGGATTCGATTCTGATTTCCGAGAAGGTGGTGGCCGAGGACCGCTATACCTCCATCCATATCGAAGAACTGAATGTGGTGGCGCGCGACACCAAGCTCGGACCAGAAGAAATCACCCGAGACATCTCCAACCTGCCTGAGCGTCAGCTCGCGCGTCTGGACGAGTCCGGCATCATCAGCATCGGTGCAGAAGTGGAAGCCGCTGACGTGCTGGTCGGCAAGGTCACACCCAAGGGCGAAACCCAGTTGACTCCGGAAGAAAAACTGCTGCGCGCAATCTTCGGCGAGAAGGCTTCTGACGTAAAAGATACTTCGTTGCGTGTGCCTTCCGGCATGAGCGGCACAGTGATCGATGTGCAGGTCTTTACCCGCGAGGGTATTGAGCGCGATAAGCGCGCCCAGAGCATCATCGACAGCCAGTTGGATGAGTATAAGAAGGACATGGCCGACCGCATGCGTATTGTGGAAATGGATGCCTACTCGCGACTGGGCCGCATGCTGCTGAACAAAACGGCAAATGGAGGACCCAAGAAGCTGGCCAAGGGCTCCAAGATTAGCCGTGAGTACCTCGAGTCGTTACCTGGCCACGATTGGTTCGACATCCGCCTTGCGGATGAAGAAGTCAGCCGCCAGATGGAAGCCATCAAGGACAGCCTTGCCGGCAAACGCATCGAATTCGACGCCATGTTCGAGGAAAAGAAGAAGAAGCTCACCGCCGGTGATGAACTACCGCCGGGGGTGCAGAAAATGGTCAAAGTCTATCTCGCCGTCAAGCGCCGCTTGCAACCGGGAGACAAAATGGCGGGCCGCCACGGCAACAAGGGTGTGGTGTCCAAGATCGTACCGGTCGAAGACATGCCCTACATGGACAACGGTATGCCTGTGGATATCGTGCTGAACCCGCTGGGCGTTCCCTCGCGTATGAACGTCGGGCAGATTCTGGAAACCCATCTTGGCTGGGCGGCCAAAGGCCTCGGCCAGAAGATCGACGGCATGCTGCGTGCACAAGGCAAGGCCAAGGAAATGCGCACCTTCCTGAAAGAGGTATACAACAGCCGTGGTGCCCAGGAAAAAATCGACGATCTCAGTGACGAGGATATTCTCGAACTGGCGGCAAACCTGACCAAGGGCGTTCCATTTGCCACCCCGGTATTCGATGGTGCGGCCGAAGAGGAAATCCTGCACATGCTCAAGCTGGCAGACATGTCCGAGAGCGGCCAGGTTACTTTGCATGATGGCCGCACCGGCGAAGCTTTCGAGCGCCCGGTTACTGTGGGCGTGATGCACGTGCTGAAGCTGCACCACCTGGTCGACGACAAGATGCACGCCCGCTCCACCGGCCCTTACAGCCTGGTGACGCAGCAGCCCTTGGGCGGCAAGGCACAGTTCGGTGGCCAGCGTTTCGGCGAGATGGAAGTTTGGGCTTTGGAAGCTTATGGCGCCGCTTACGTGCTGCAAGAAATGCTGACCGTGAAATCGGACGATGTGACTGGCCGAACCAAGGTCTACGAGAACATTGTCAAAGGCGATCACAAGATCGAGGCAGGCATGCCGGAATCCTTCAACGTGCTGGTGAAGGAAATCCGCAGCCTGGGCATCGATATTGATCTTGAACGTTATTAATCAAAGGGTGAGGAACTAACCATGAAAGCACTGCTGGATCTGTTCAAGGAAGCCACCCAGGAAGAAGAGTTCGATGCCATCAAGATCGGCATCGCCTCCCCTGAAAAAATTCGCTCTTGGTCCTATGGCGAGGTAAAGAAGCCTGAGACCATCAACTACCGCACCTTCAAGCCAGAAAGGGATGGCCTGTTTTGTGCCAAGATTTTCGGCCCGGTCAAGGACTACGAGTGCTTGTGCGGCAAGTACAAGCGTCTCAAGCACCGCGGCGTAATCTGCGAGAAGTGCGGTGTCGAGGTCACGCTGTCGAAAGTGCGCCGTGAGCGCATGGGGCACATCGACCTGGCCAGTCCGGTAGCGCACATATGGTTCCTCAAGAGCTTGCCCTCGCGCCTCGGTATGGTGCTGGACATGACGCTGCGCGACATTGAGCGCGTACTGTATTTCGAAGGCTATGTCGTTACCGAGCCGGGCATGACGCCGCTCAACAAGTGCCAGTTGCTGACTGAGGATGACTACCTCTCCAAGGTCGAGGAATACGGCGATGAGTTCAAGGCGTCCATGGGCGCAGAGGGCATTCGTGACCTGCTGCGCAGCATCGACCTCAACAGAGAAGTTGAAACCCTGCGTGCGGAATTGTCCAAAACCACTTCCGACACGAAGCTGAAAAAATATTCCAAGCGGCTCAAAGTGCTGGAAGCCTTCCAGCGTTCCGGCATCAAGCCGGACTGGATGATTCTGGAAGTGCTCCCGGTGTTGCCGCCGGAATTGCGTCCCTTGGTGCCACTTGATGGTGGTCGCTTCGCGACTTCTGATTTGAACGACCTGTATCGTCGCGTCATCAACCGTAACAACCGCTTGAAGCGGCTGCTGGAGTTGAAGGCACCCGAGATCATTGTGCGCAACGAAAAACGCATGTTGCAGGAATCTGTCGATTCGCTGTTGGACAATGGCCGTCGCGGAAAGGCTATGACCGGTGCCAACAAGCGCCCGCTGAAATCCCTGGCTGACATGATCAAGGGCAAGAGCGGTCGTTTCCGCCAAAACCTGCTGGGCAAGCGCGTGGACTATTCCGGCCGCTCGGTCATTGTGGTGGGCCCGCAGTTGAAGCTTCACCAGTGTGGTTTGCCCAAGAAAATGGCACTGGAACTGTTCAAGCCCTTCGTCTTTAACAAGCTCGAAATCATGGGGTTGGCCACAACGATCAAGGCGGCCAAGAAGATGGTGGAAGACGAAGAGCCAGTCGTGTGGGACTTCCTGGAAGAGGTGATCCGTGAGCATCCGGTCATGCTGAACCGCGCGCCCACGCTGCACCGCTTGGGTATCCAGGCATTCGAACCGGTGCTTATCGAGGGCAAGGCCATCCAGTT
>JAHENE010000031.1 GCA_024643305.1 Thiobacillaceae bacterium
TACCAGTCTGGCGCCTATGAAAATTTTGAACTCTTTGCGCTCTACCAATTCAGAACTGTCAAAAAACCCGCCTACAGACTCCAGAACTTCTACTGAAACATCCAGACTACGCTGTATGCGGCCAGCCTCATCTGCAGCCCTCTGCCTCAAGTCATTTGCGAAGCGTTCGGTTCGATGCTGATGATCGATATCAAGTGCGCCCAGCGTAAGCGCCAGGCCGATGGCAATAATCGCCAGTACACTCCAATAGCGGCGAAAAAACGACATGCCCGAGAATAAAGAATGGTTCAAGTGCGTTGCCTAATAGACCAGGAACGCGGTCATTATAGAAAACCCGTCGCCCGGAGTTTCGGCACGGGGTGTCAATCAGCTTTCAAGCGGCATTTGCGTCGCCCGCAATACACGTTCCACCACCAGGGTATGCACCCTGCGCGAATCGGCACGAAGCACCTGGATTTTGAGTCCATCAAACTCAATGTACTCGCCCCGCTTGGGAAGTCGTCCGAACTTGTTAAGCACCAGCCCGCCAACAGTATCGTAGTCCTCGTCCGAGAAGTTGGTGCCCATGACTGAATTGAAATCGTCAATTTCGGTTGCAGCCTTCACCCGGTAACGACCAGCCTTGTCGCGGATGATGTTGTCTTCTGTTTCATCGAAGTCATACTCGTCCTCGATGTCGCCGACAATCTGCTCCAGTACATCCTCAATGGTGACAAGGCCGGATACACCGCCATATTCGTCAACGACGAGGGCCATGTGATTGCGGCTGGCGCGGAATTCCTTGAGCAACACGTTAAGCCGCTTGGCTTCGGGGATAAAAATGGCAGGGCGCAGAGTGTCGCGCATGTCCAGCTCTTCACCTATTTGCAACCGGAGCAGATCCTTGGCCAGCAGGATCCCCAGCATGTTATCCTTCTCGCCATCAATCACGGGAAAGCGCGAATGTGCCGCTTCAATCACGCGGGGCAGGAATTGTTCGGACGCTTCATTGATGTCAATCACGTCCATTTGCGAACGCGGAATCATGATGTCGCGCACCTGCATTTCTCCAACCTGCAACACGCCCTCAATCATGGCGAGGCCGTCGGCATCCATGAGGTTGCGGTCGTAGGCAGCGTGAAGAATTTCGATCAATGCTTCCCGATCTTCGGGCTGACGGGAAAGAAAGGCAGAAAGGCGTTCCAGCCAGTTTCTGTGCGGTCGACTAGGGTCGGACTCCATGAGGATGTTTTGAGTAAATAAAGTTAAGCCGCCAGTTCTGGCTTGTTCGGCTTAACTTTGTTCACTCGGATAGGGATGATTAAACCGCAGTTTGCGCAATATTTCCACCTCCAGCGCCTCCATGTCACGCGCCTCGGCATCGGTTTCGTGATCATATCCCTGCATATGCAATACGCCATGCACACTAAGGTGCGCATAGTGGGCCAGCAAATCCTTGCCCTGCTCCCGCGCCTCCTTTTCCACAACCGGCGCGCACAACACGATATCGCCAGAGAAAACCCCATCCTCTTCGCCGTAGGCAAAGGTCAGCACATTGGTGGCGTAATCCTTGCCGCGATAGTCACGATTCAAGGCGCGACCCTCTTCTTCATCAACGATGCGCAAAGTAACACTGGCCCGCTGAAGCAAGGCGGCGCCAACCCAGCGACGGAATTGAGCGCGGGTGGGAACCGGACTTGCCACGCTCGCATACTGAACAGAAAGAGACAAGCCGGGTTTGAGCGCCTTGGCCTTCCTGCTTTTCCCTTCCCCCTTCACCTGTCGCTATTCCCGCGGTTCTTTGCATAGGCATCGACAATACGCGCAACCAGTGGATGGCGCACCACGTCTTCCTTGGTGAAGTTCGTGAAAGCGATACCGCGCACATCAGTCAGCACGTCCTGTGCGTCTTTGAGGCCACTCTTGATCCCCTTGGGCAAATCAATCTGGGTAATGTCACCCGTCACCACCGCTTTCGCTCCGAAACCTATGCGGGTGAGAAACATCTGCATCTGCTCTGGCGTAGTGTTTTGCGCTTCATCGAGAATAATGAAAGCGTGATTCAGCGTGCGGCCACGCATGAAAGCCAGCGGCGCCACTTCGATCGTGTTGCGCTCCATCATCTTCATGACCTTGTCGAAACCCATCAGGTCATACAAGGCATCATATAAAGGCCGCAGGTAGGGGTCGACCTTCTGCGCCAGGTCGCCGGGCAGGAAGCCCAGGCGCTCGCCAGCCTCTACCGCGGGACGCGTCAATACGATGCGCTTCACAGCGTCTCGCTCCAGCGCATCCACCGCGCAGGCAACCGCAAGATAGGTCTTGCCGGTACCAGCCGGGCCGATGCCGAAGGTGATGTCGTGACTCTGTATCTGCTCCAGATAGACCGCCTGTCCGGGCGTGCGCGGCTTTAAGTCGGCGCGGCGCGTGCGCAACATGGGGCCGCTTTCATCCTCTGACCCGCGCAACAACTCGACCAGGCCAAGCTGGATGTCATCAAGGCTCAAATCCTTATGCGCCTTGTTGTAGAAATGCGCCAGCGCGGCAATTGCATCTGCGGCACGCAGACCGCTGGCGTTAAAACGGCTACCGCGGCGGCGGATCACCACATCAAGCGCAGTCTCGATCTGGCGCAGGTTTTCGTCCATCGGTCCGCACAAAGTTGCCAACCGCTGGTTGTCAACCGGCTTGAAATCAATGTCGAATGATTCAGCCATTGATGACAATTTCCCCACGCAAACTGTGCGGAAATGCCTGGGTAATGCGCACATTGATAAAATTCCCTATCAACCGCTGATTGCCCTCAAAGTTCACAATACGGTTGTTGTCGGTACGACCCATAAGCTCGTCGGCATTCTTCTTCGACACCCCCTCCACCAGCACACGCTGAACGGTGCCCTCCATGTCGCGGTTAACTTGTCGCGCGGACTCATTGATCACGGCTTGCAGGCGTTCCAGGCGAGTCTGCTTGATTTCATGTGGGACATCATCGGGCAGATCTGCGGCAGGCGTGCCGGGGCGCTTGCTGTAGATGAATGAGTATGAAGCGTCAAAGCTCACGTCATCAATCAGCTTCATGGTCGCCTCGAAATCGGCGTCTGTTTCGCCGGGAAAGCCGACGATGAAGTCCGATGACAAACACAAATCCGGTCGGGCGACCTTCAATTTGCGAACAAGGCTTTTGTACTCAAGCGCCGTGTAGCCGCGCTTCATCGCGGCGAGGATGCGATCCGAACCGGCCTGCACCGGGAGGTGCAGATGCGATACCAGCTTGGGCAGGGTTCGGTAACACTCGATCAGGCGTTCGGTCATTTCACGCGGATGGCTGGTGGTGTAACGGATACGCTCGATGCCCGGCACTTCATGCACGCATTCCAGCAGAAAGGCGAAATCGGCAACGGCCCCGTCATGCATGCTCCCCCGATAGGCATTCACGTTCTGGCCCAGCAGGTGGATTTCCTTGACGCCCTGGTCGGCCAGGGCTGCCACTTCGGCAATCACATCATCAAATGGGCGAGAAACTTCTTCTCCACGGGTGTAAGGCACCACGCAGAAACTGCAGTACTTGGAGCAGCCTTCCATGATGGATACGCAGGCTGTCGCACCCCCTGTTTTTGCCGTCGGCAGATGGTCAAACTTCTCGATTTCAGGAAAACTGATGTCCACCTGGGCGCGGCCGGTTGCACGTCTTTTTGCAATCAGTTCCGGCAACCGGTGCAGGGTCTGCGGCCCAAACACCACATCCACATAGGAGGCGCGCGACACGATGGCCGCACCTTCCTGGCTGGCCACGCAGCCACCCACCCCGATGATGAGATTGGGATTCTTCGCCTTGAGTTTGCGAGCCCGCCCCAGATCGGAGAACACTTTTTCCTGGGCCTTTTCTCGCACCGAGCAGGTGTTGAACAGGATTACGTCCGCTTCTTCCGGCTTGTCGGTTTTTACGAAGCTTTCCGATGCATGCAGCACATCCGCCATCTTGTCCGAGTCGTACTCGTTCATCTGGCAGCCGAAGGTTTTGATAAAGACTTTTTTGGGGGTTGTCATGGTCGCCGGGCAGTTATTAGACTGAGGGCAAGGAGAAAAATGGTGGTGATGGGCAGAATTGAACTGCCGACCTGTGGGTTATGAATCCACCGCTCTAACCAACTGAGCTACATCACCACGCGAAAGGGCGAAATTCTAGTGTTTTCAAGCGGTTCTGTCAAAATTCATTATCCATATTTTGCGTACTAGGGTAATTAGGGATGGGTTTGTCTTTTGATAACTTACAATGGCCTTCAGTCGCCTCCAGAAACGCCACACCAACACACACTACCGGGATATGGGCCAGGAAATCAGCCAAACAGTCTTCACCGAAGAGACATTCCAGGAGTATTCACGCCGCCTGACGCAAGAGGCCGATCTTCTCGGCATCATGCTTGAAAAAGGTCATTTTTCCAGTATTGGCCGAATAGGTGGCTATGAACTGGAGTCCTGGCTGCTTGACCACAATTATTTCCCTTCTCCAATCAACCAGGATTTTTTGGCTCGACTCAACAACCCCCTGGTAGTCCCTGAGCTTTCTCGCTTCAACATCGAACTGAATGGCGCGCCTCTCCCTATCCAGGGCAATGTGCTGTCATCCATGGCCAACGAATTAGGCCAGAATTGGCAACAATGCCAGGACACTGCCCACCAACTGGATAGCGTCCTGATGATGATCGGCATTTTGCCAACCATCCGGGAAACGGACCTTTGCCTTGCAAACATGTCTGATCTCAAGCGCTATCGCGCATTGAACGAGCAGGTGCTGAAACGAAGGGCGGGACAACCGATTCGGGTTCGAATCGAGGGGCGAGAGAAACTCAGTCTGGATCATCCGGACGTCATGCTGGAAGCTGCCACCACCTCGTTCCAGCTGCATCTGCAATGTGCGCAACGTGATGCCGTGGATTATTTCAACGCCTCCATTATCGCAGCCGGCCCCCTCCTGGCTGCTGCCGGTAATTCCCCCTTTCTTTTTGATACGGATTTGTGGGATGAAACCCGCATCTCCCTGTTTGAGCAATCCGTGGAAATCGGCAATAAGGCCAAACCGGAAAACCGACGAGTAAGCTTTGGCCGCGGTTACGCGCAAGAATCCCTGTTCGAATGCTTTGCCGACAATTTGGCCACGCACCCTGTACTGTTGCCCATACTCTTGGACGAGCCAGCGGAACGCTTTGCCCATTTGAGACTACACAACGGCACGATCTGGCGCTGGGTGCGGCCGCTTATCGGTTTTGACCCGGACGGCACACCGCATCTGCGCATAGAGCAGCGCGTATTGCCAGCCGGTCCAACCATTACCGACATGCTGGCAAATGCCGCCTTGTATTTCGGTCTGGCGCATTTTGTGGCAAGTCTGAACGATCCGCCCGCATCACTTCTGGAATTTGAAAAGGCACGCAGCAATTTTTATGCGGCCGCACAAAATGGTTTGAGCGCAAAACTCGCCTGGCTTGGAGGCAGCGAAATGGATGCCCGCAACCTGCTGCTGGAGGAAATTTTGCCCATGGCGCGTCATGGTCTTAAAACCCTGCAGGTGGATGCAGACGACATCGACCACTATCTTGGCATTTTGCAGGCACGTATTCGCTCAGGCCAGACAGGCGCCGCATGGCAGCGTGCCTACCGGGAAAAACACGGCCCGGACAATCTTCGCCTCGTCGCTGCTTATCTGGAAGGACAGCGCAGCGGTGCGCCGGTACACGAATGGGAAATATGAACCTGCTGAACGAACTGGACTATTTGCCGGACGGATTTTTGCATGCGCAGGCATGCGACCTGTATCGCATCTTACCCGGCCCTACGCTCATCCACCTGCCGGGACGTAAGCCGGAAGCACTGTTCGTATCCATCCTGCTGCACGGAAATGAAGACACCGGCCTCCTGGCTATTCAGTCCGTGCTACAAAAATTCTCGGGACAGGAACTGCCGCGAGCACTTTCACTCTTCATTGGCAATATCGAAGCCGCTCGCGCGGGTGTGCGCCGCCTAGACAACCAACCCGATTACAACCGGGTATGGCCGGGCTGCAATGAAACAACCTCAGGCCCCGAACATGAAATGATGCGGCAGGTGGTTGACATCATGTCGAGACGTGGCGTATTTGCCAGCATCGACATCCACAACAACACCGGCCTCAATCCGCATTACGCCTGCGTCAATCGCCTCGACCAGGCCTTCCTGCATATGGCACGCCTGTTTTCGCGCATCGTGGTGTATTTCACGACGCCCAAGGGAGTGCAGTCAGAGGCCTTCGCCAACCTCTGCCCGGCCGTCACCGTAGAATGCGGCAAGCCAGGCGGCTTAAGCGGAATGGAGCATGCCGCCGACTTCGTCGAGGCAGCACTTCATCTGTCTGCGATCCCCGCACACCCTCTGGCCAGCCATGATGTGGACCTATTTCATACCGTTGCCGTGGTAAAGGTACCGGAATCCGTGACGCTCAGCGTGGGCGACTTTTCTGCCGATCTGCGTCTTGAAGAAAACATCGACCACCTGAACTTTCGTGAACTGGAAGCCGGCACTCGTTTGGGGTTTGTCGCACCCGGCTGCCCAAGCCCCCTACTCGCTTGGGACGATGACAACAATGAAATCAGCAACCGCTATTTCGAACAACGGGATGGCCAGTTGCTGACGCGTCGCGCCTCGATGCCGGCGATGCTGACGCGCGACACCAGCATCATCCGTCAGGACTGCCTGTGTTACCTGATGGAACGAATCCCCCTGGAACAAACTGACGGCCAGTAGCAAACTGGCTGCATCTCAAACTTAAGATTTCGTCTTTCCCCCCCGAAAAGAGGATCAAATCCATCCAATTTCTTGACTTGCATATCCCATTTATCTTTCTAAGGTGAATAAGGAGGACAGAAGTTAAACGCTGCGCCTTCAGGAAAGGGGACCCATGCGGTCAATGTAATTGTTCTTTTTAGGGGATTCAAAATGGAAAAATTCATGTTTGCCGTCAAGCGCTTTCTGCGGGATGAAGAGGGCGCCACCGCCATCGAATATGGCCTGATCGCCGCACTGATTTCTATCGTCATGCTCGTCGCCCTTACCGGGGTGGGGCAAGGTATCCAGCAGACTTTTACAGCCGTCTGTAATGCACTGGATACGGCCTTGGGCGGTGGCGTTCTTACTTGCGCGTGATATAGCGCATGGGCGCCGGGCCTCGCTCGGCTGCCCTTTGCTGAATGCAGTAATCCAGCGAGGGCTGGCTGTCCCCGGTCGCGCTCAGAAAAACAAGTGTTTTCTTTTGAACATGATTTTAGGGGTTGGTGTTGGGCAATATCTTTCAGCTGGTCTGGCTGTCGGGGGGTTTGCTGGCGGGCTTGTTGATCGCGGGCGTTCTATCGGACCTGACAAGCCGCCGCATTCCCAATCTGCTTGTCGGAGTCGGGCTACTGCTTGGTTTGCTGCTAAACAGCCTGTTGCCTGAAGGCTTTGGGCTGTTCAACCCCTATGGCCCGGGGGGAATCGGATTGCTGAATGCGCTTGGGGGCGTGGTGGTGGCTGGTGGCATGTTGTTGCCCCTTTACACACTGAAAGCCATGGGTGCAGGAGACGTAAAGCTCATGGGCATGGTCGGAGCCTTTCTGACCCCCATGCAGGCCTTCTGGGCAGTGCTGGCGGTATTTATTGCCGGCGGTCTTTTAGGTCTGCTTTTCGCCTTCAGGAAAGATGTTGCGGTGCAAACCTTCAACAATCTGCGCGCGCTTTTGACGGGTGCATTCTCAAGCATCCTGATGCGCGAGAAACCCGACCTGTCAGTTGCAGGTGAAAGCGCAGCACGCATGCCGTACAGCCTCGCCATAGCAACTGGCACTCTGTTCTATCTGGTGTTTCAGTATCAGGGCTGGCTAAAGGGATAGACAGAAAATGAAAGCAGAATACGTGAACCTTCAAACCGGCCAACTCCAACCCGCATCCGCTCCTGAAGCATCTCGCACAGTGGACGAAACAGGGTTGCCTTTTTTCTTCCTGGTCGAACTACTCGCCAAGGTATTTCTGCGAGGCGGACCGCAGCGTGCCAGCGAACTTGCCGCTCATGTCCGCCTGCTGCCGGGCGTGATTGAACCCATTCTGGGATTCATGCGCAATGAGCGCTTCATTGAGGTGCAGCCGCGTACCCACGTAGCAAGCAACAACGCAATAACCAAGGATTTTACTTTTACCTTGACGGAGCTTGGCCGCGCGCGCGCGGCAGAAGCCATGGACAGAAGCCAGTATGCCGGGCCGGCTCCGGTAAACCTTGCGCAATACACACAACAGGTTGCGAAGCAAAGTTTCGCCGGCACCCGAATCACGCTCGAAATGACCAACAAGATTTTCGAGAACGAAGTCACCCAGCCGGGCGTGCTGGAGCAGTTTGGCGCCGCCATGAATTCCGGGCGGGCCATGTTCGTTTATGGGCCGCCCGGCGCGGGCAAGACCTACATGGCCGAACGGCTGGTTGGCCTCATGGATGGTGATGTTTTTATTCCTCACGCCATTTTTGTCGACGGCGAAGTAATGCAGGTTTACGACCCGCTGGTGCACCATGCACTTGAAGCCCCCAATGGCGTTACCTCCCGCATCGAGCGAGGGGATTTTCAGGATAACCGCTGGGTGCGCTGCAGCCGGCCTGTCGTGCTGAGTGGCGGGGAGTTGTCACTACCCATGCTGGATTTGCAGTTCGACCCGGAAACCCGTTACTACACTGCACCGCCGCAGGTAAAAGCCAATAACGGGCTGTTGATCATTGATGACCTTGGCCGTCAGTTGTCGGAGCCGCGCGTCATCATGAACCGCTGGATTGTGCCCATGGACCGGCAAATGGATTATCTGTCCCTGCACACCGGGGTGAAATTCCGCGTGCCATTTGACCTGAGTCTTGTCTTCAGCACCAACCTGCCTCCCATTTCCCTTGCCGATGAGGCCTTCCTGCGCCGCCTTGGCTACAAAATCCACATTACCTATCTGGATGAAGACCGCTACGGAAATATTTTCAAGCGTGTCTGCCGCGAGATGAACATTGAATTCACTCCGGATGCATTGGCCTACGTACTGCAACGGCATCAAATTGAATACAAGCCCTTGCTTGCTTGCACGCCACGTGACTTGTTGGCACAAGTGCGCGACCACGCCGGTTTTCTTGGGCAAAAACCAACTCTTTCAGAAGAATCACTGGACTGGGCCTGGAACAACTACTACGTTCAAGATTGAAGGGCCAAAAAGTTAGAGGAGAGCAGTCATGAAAAACACACGCGCCGTGGTAATGCTGTTAATCGCTGTCCTGCTGGGTCTGGTGGCCGTGGGCTTGGCTGTACAGTGGCTGGGCGGCGGGGTCACAGGACAGAAAGTGGTGGTTGCCGAACGCGATATCCAGCCCGGCACGCCGCTCGGACAGGAAATGGCGAGCGTTATAGAGTGGCCTGCGGCCACTACTCCGGCCGGATCATTTTCCAACCCTTCTGAAGTCAACGGGCGCGTACTCAAAAGTCAGGTGGCCCGCGGTGAACCCATTCTGGAAAGCAAGCTTGCGCCGATCGGCGCGCGGGGCGGCCTTTCCTCGATCATCAGCGAAGGCAAACGCGCCATTACCGTGCGCGTCAACGAAATTATCGGCGTGGCAGGTTTTGCCCTGCCCGGAAATTACGTCGACATCATGGTCAACGCAAATGATGAGCAGCAAAAGCCGGTTTCCAAAATCGTGCTGGAAAAAATCCTGGTGCTGGCCGTTGCCCAGGAAGCGTCGCGCGATGAAACAAAACCCAAGGTGGTGAACGCAGTCACCATGGAGGTAACGCCTGAACAGGCCGAGTTGCTCGACCTGGCCCGAAGCATCGGCAACCTCTCCTTGGTGTTGCGTAATCAGAGTGACGTAAAGACCATCGCAACCGACGGCGCACGCCGCCAGGATCTGCTGGCGCTCAAGGAATCCCTGGAAAAGCCTGCACCAGCGAGCGTGGCGGTCAGACGGGTGCGCACAAAAGCCAGGCCGGTACGCAAAGCCGAAACCGAGAAAATCGAGGTCATCAAGGGTCTCGACCGCTCCGAAGTGGAGTTCAAGAAGTAAAGGCGAAAAAATGAACACCTCCCTCAACGTTCATGAGCCAATTCGTTCACACATCTTCAGCCTGATGTGTATGGCGGCTCTGGCTTCAAGCCCCGCGGTTCATGCTGCTGGCGAAACTGCCGCAGCGAGCGGCGTACAGAGCACTCCGGTTTCAGTTTTAAAGACCGAAGCTGCGCCACCCGTATCGTTAGTGGTAAACACGTCCCGCATCCTTCGGCTCGAAATTCCGGCCACTCGCATTTCTGTTGCCAATCCAGCTGTGGCGGATATCACGCCAATCAGCAGCCGGGAAATCTATGTTCTTGGCAAATCCATAGGCAACACGAACCTGATTATCTGGAACAAATCCGGCGCCACCACCAGTGTAGACATCTCGGTTATTGCCGAGCCCTTGCCATCCGGCCCAGCGCCAGAGAAGAAAGACTCGGTCGAGGTGATAAAGGGCCTCCAACGAATCGATGTGGAATTTAACAAGCAACCTCAAGGGAGCCAAAAATGAACATCCCGCAAACCCGCACACTTACCGCACTTCTTGCTGCAATGTTCCTGTTGCTGCCGTTGCAGGTTTCTACCGTACGGGCGGCAGAAAGCGAACAAGGCATGCAAGTGCAATCCACGGTCATGCCGCCGCTTTCTGCGGTTCTGGGCAAATCGGTCATTCTTCGCCTCCCTTCGCCAGTGAGCCGAATATCGGTGGGCAACCCGCTGGTGGCCGACATCAACCTGCTCAACTCCAGGGAACTTTATCTGCTGGGCAAGGAGATCGGCACCACCAACATGATCATCTGGTACAAGTCGGGCGGCACCTCCGTGGCAGATATCAATGTCAACATCGACACGGCCGCATTGGAAGCGCGGCTGCACGAACTACTCCCGGAGGAAAAGGATATCCGGGTAAGCACTGCTGCAGATTCGATCGTACTGCAGGGCACAGTAGCGGATGCTTTCAAGGTTGATCAGGCGCTTGGCATCACCGAAGCCTTCATCCGGAAGTTCAATCGCTCGCTTATCGCAGACGTGAAGCAGGAGGGCAAGGAGCAAGCCGTAAACATCAGCATGGCTGGCTCACAGGGTGCAGCAGGGCGGGTTCAGGCTGCCGGTGCCCGCATCATCAACATGCTCAAGGTCGGCGCACCTCAGCAGGTCATGCTGGAAGTCAAGGTGGCCGAGGTATCACGCAATCTGCTCGACAAACTGGGGGCCAAGTTCGACATGAGTTCGGCCAGCGGTGGCTGGACCGCCGGCATCCTTTCGGATTTTCTGACAGAAAGCGGCGGAGCCCTGAGCGGATCCAGGGGTGCGCTGAAAAGTCTGAAGCTTGATGCCGAAAAACAGGACACCGTTTTAAAGATCCTGGCCGAACCCAACATCATGGCCATCAGCGGCCAGACCGGAAAATTCCTTGCGGGCGGTCGTATTTTCATTCCGGTTCCCCAAACCAATGTTGGTGGCGGGGGCACGATCACCCTGGAAGAACGCGAATTCGGGGTGCGCTTGGCATTTACTCCAACCGTGCTGGATGGCAACCGCATCAACCTGAAAGTGGCGCCTGAAGTATCGGAATTGTCCCAAGTCGGCACTGAAGTATCCGTAACAGGTTTGGGAACCAACATCCTGCCAAGCATCAGTGTGCGCAATGCCGAAACCACGGTGCAGCTGAATGACGGCCAGAGCTTCGCTATCGCCGGACTGATCAAGAATAACGTCACCGAGTCGGTCAAACGTTTCCCGGGTTTGGGGGAAATCCCCATTCTGGGCGCTCTGTTCCGCTCCAGCGAATTCCAGAACGATCGCACGGAGTTGCTGTTCGTTGTCACCCCGCGCCTTGTGAAGCCGCTGCCGCCCAATTACGCCCTGCCCACAGATCATTTCCACGAGCCCGACCGGGCCGGATATTTCATCGAAGGCAGGATGGAAGGCACGCCCCCGGCTGCCGACAAGCCTGCTGCCAGCGGCTCGCCCCAGCAAGCCGGCGGCTTTGAGATGCGTTAAGGAGAGCACGCCATGAAAACCAAACTGATACTCGCCTGCATCGCGGTCGTGAGCCTTGCCGGCTGCCAAAGCACCCCTACCCCACACCTGGATGACCACTTCGGTGAGGCGGTAAACCAGGCCAAGGCCCTGCAAACCATCAACCCGGATGCCTCGCGCAATACCGACCCGGTTGCGGGCATCGATGGAAATGCGGCCAAGGCCATTGTCGACCGCTACCACGAAGGCATGAAAAAGGAGCCTGCGCCCGCCACCATCATCAATATTGGCGGCAGCCTCACGGGCGAGAACCAATAGACGCAAATGAAGGTACAGCTACATGAAAAGGGTTTGCCCAGTGTCCAAACAAACCGGCGCGGTGGCGATCATGACTGCGTTCGCCATGATCGTGCTGATCGCCGTGCTCGGCCTGGTAATCGACCTGGGGTTTCTCTATATACGCAAGACCGAGCTGCAAAACGCAGCTGACGCCGCTGCACTGGCAGGTGCAAAAGAACTCGATGGCAGCGCAGGCGGGATCACAGCAGCCGCCAATCAGGCAATAGCGCTTGCCTCCGCGAATGGTTCTGATTTCGGTGCCACCCCAGTCAACATTGCCAATTCTGAAATTGAATTCGGACCACACCCTGATGGCCCCTGGTCAAGCGTGGCCGCATCACAGGGTGCCCCCACCGACAAGCATTTCATCAAGGTGGATACCTCAGGCATTCTGCAGGGCACACGACCGACCTGGTTCATGGGCGCGGTTTCGGCATTTTTTGGCAGTACCCAGTTTGCCAACACGCGCACCTTTGGCAGGCGGTGGCAGGAAGAACCATTTGCGAGGGTTTGCCCATATTCACCTGCATCCGACCCGGTGGCGTCGCACCAAACTACGGCTTTGTGCCGGGCACCAGCTATCGGCTCGCCCCTTCCGA
>JAHENE010000240.1 GCA_024643305.1 Thiobacillaceae bacterium
CACGGCAATGATCAAATCCACGCCGGCGGCGTTGAACATCTGCGCGGCTGCTTCCGCCTGATATTCCTCTTCCACAAGCGGGGGGCATACGGTCTCGGCATAATTGCCGATGATGCTGCCGATTTTATCCGCCACTTTCTGGGCCATCGGGCGGACATGCGCAGTCTTGTTGTAATCATCTTCAAGCAAGGCCATCACCAGAACGCCAACCTTCGGTTTGATTGCCATTTTAACCTTCCTTTCAGCAACTGGATTTTGTGGACATCAGCCCATCACTATTTCTTTGAATAAGTGTGCTTGAAGTAATCAGTGAGTTGCTGATCTAATTCGCAATATGATTGATAAAAATCAGGGTAGACGTGTGCATCGTCGTTTGGCTGGATCGTTTCTTTCACCATGACCATTGAGTTACAGCCTTCTTCAATCGATGAAAATATGCTGCTGGCGACGCCCGCCAGAATCGCATCGCCCAGCAGGGCGGTTTCCTCGTTCGCCAGAGTCACGACCGGGCGATTGCATACGTTGGCCTTGATCTGGTTCCATAACCTGCTGCGCGCGCCGCCGCCAGTCGAGCGAATCTCGTGGATGGCAATCCCGGAGCGCTCAATTGAGTCGAAATTGCGGCGCAAAAGGAAGGCCACACCTTCTAGCAAGGCTCGCACAAAATGCCCGCGTGTGTGGCTCAGGGTGAAACCGGTAAACGAACCGCGTGCCAGCGGATTCGGTTCAGGACTAAACGCGCCCATCAAGTGCGGCAGCATGATCAATCCATCCGAACCAGGGGGCACAGACTCGGCCAGCCGAGTCAAGCGCTCATAAGCATCCGCATGTTCTTCCTCGGCTTGCCTGATTTCATCTTGAAAGAAGGCGTCGCGGAACCATTTGAACGCCATGCCCGCCGTTGGGCCAACCGGAACAAACAGGTAGTGCCCCGGCACGCTGTGATAATATACGGGCACAGTCTCGGACCTGTCAATCATTGGGCTGGCAATCGTCGCCTGAATGGCCAATGCCGCGCCGGTTGATTCGGATACCAGTCCGGGCTTGAAATTCCCGGCGCCAATAGCGCCCACCGCCTGATCCATTCCGCCGGTGATAACCACGGTCTTGGTGGACAAACCCAACAACTGCGCGCTCTTGGCCAGAATCGTCCCTACCATCGTCCCCGGTTGAACGAGCTCGGGCAGTTGATCTGTCCGGATTCCAATTGCGTCCTGCACGTCTTTCCACCAGCAATTATTGATCAGATCGTAATTTAATGTGGTGCAGGAGATTGAACCGTCGGTGACAAACCTGCCCGTCAATCGATAAATCAGATAGTCCTGAACCAAAACGAATTTGGCAGCGCGTGCAAAGACTTCGGGCTCATTCTCGCGAATCCAGAGGATTTTGCAGGCCGACCAGGTCGGGACAATCTCCGGGATGCCGGTCCGAGAATAGGCAACCCTTCCAAACCGCTCCGCGAGGAAACCGGCTTGATCGGACGCACGGTTATCCAGCCAGACCAGTGCGGGATAGATGGCCTTTCCCTGGGCATCGAGCGTGAGTGTCGTTTCACCCTGACTGGAAACTGCCACCGCGGTTATGTCCGTTGATTTCACGCCAGATCGCTCCAGCGCTTCACGGACAGTCTTTATACAAGCCTGCCAGTAAACTTCTGGATCAAGCTGCGCGCGGTCGGCCGTCGGCGTTTCAAGCGTATATTCCTCGCGTCCCAGGCCAAGGCAGCGGCCATCGGGGGCGAACAGCCCGGCTTTGACCGAAGTTGTTCCGGCGTCTATGGCGAGCAGAGAGCGCATGTCAATCCAGTTTGTATTTGGCAGCCACCTCGTCGGGCGCGCGGAAATCCTTGACAACTTCCTTTAACGCATCCAGCAGGCGACCGGGTTCCTTCGACTGGATCACATTCCGTCCAAAGACGATGCCCCGCGCTCCGGCTTCGACCGATGCGGCAGCCAGTTTCAAAGCGTCGCTTTCCTTGGGAAGTTTCTTTGCGCCCAACGCCAGCACTGGCACCGGTGTCGCGGCAGTGATTTCTTTGAAACGCGGACCGGTATAAAACGTTTTGACCAGGTCCGCGCCCAGCTCGGCGATGATGCGGCAGCCGATGAATATTTCATCCTGGAGATCTTCAGACTTATAATCGTCACCGCTGGTGGGATAGACTTCGCCGATCAACGGAATGCCAAGCGCACGCTTCTGCGCTACACAGGTTGAGAACACTTCGACATTGCGGGCGTCTTCGGCTTCATCGGGATTCTTCAGGCTTAGGCTGCCAATCACTACGTCCGCGCCCTGCGCCACGGCATCTGCCACCGAGATCATCGGCACGCTGTGTGAGTGCTTGTAATTCCACATAGCCGCATAGTTGGAGCCCCAGTTCAGACGGATGATACAGGCGGGCGCACCGCGCCGCGAGAAGACAGACTGGCAATGGGATGGCATCCCCGGCGACATCAAGATCGCGTCTGCCCCATACACTTTATCGATCACTGATGGCAAGTCGATCATTCCGGCCAATGGGCCAAAATAGAGGCCATGGTCAACCGCCACAACCACCGCGTTTTTGCCCTCTGAAAACAATCTTGACAATCGTATTGACTCACCAGCTATGGGCATAGCTTACTCCTGTCCAATGAAATGACGAAAATTCAACATAGCAATTCCAAACAACACTTGCACATGAGCAATTCATTGGGATGGAGCGGGATAACCCGCTCCATCCCTTGAATTGTCTTGCCGAAGCCTATTTCGCGATTGAAGCCCAACCATCAGCAATAGCGATTCCGGCTTTATCCAGCGCCACATAATCCTTGGGGAAATTCACTGACTTGTAGGCGTCTGTGGGCGGGAATTTAGCTAATAGATCCGCTGGGAGCTGCACGCTGGGGCGAATGGGATGCACAAAACCCTGTGCATACGCCAGTTGCCCTTCGTCCGAGTACTCGTATTCGAGCAAAAGCTTGGCCGCATTTGCGTGCGGCGCACCAGCAGTCACGAACTGAATGTACATGCCGGCAACGGTGCCGTCCGTCGGCAGAACTACTTGCAGGTTCATGGTCGGGTTTTGATATTTGTTGCTCAGGGCATCAAAGTCCCACTGAAGCGTGACCGGACATTCGCCTTTCTGGATATTGGCGGAAGATGGTGAAACACCGCTGAGGTTACCGCTATCGATCATCTGCTTGAAGTAGTCCAGGCCAGGCTGGACGTTGTTCTCGTCGCCGCCGTGCGCATAAGCCGCCCCGAGCACGACCATCTGGGCGGTCGCTGACGAGCGCGGATCCTTCATGCAGACCGCGTTCTTGAAATCAGGTGAGAGCAGGTCTTCCCAGGTCTGGGGGACGGTCGTGACTTTGTCCGCATTGACTAGGAATGCCATAGCACCCCAGTACGCAGCGGACCAGCGGCCTTCCGGGTCCTTAGCATAATCCGGGATCTCGTCCCAGTGT
>JAHENE010000032.1 GCA_024643305.1 Thiobacillaceae bacterium
CATACTGCAAGGAACGATCACTGACCATCGAAATGGAGTGGCTAAGGAGTATGGGCCGGGAGTGGGCTGGCCGGAGGATAAGAACACCACACACTGGCTTGAGAATAGAGGAGCAACGCCGGCGGTGGAGATCTCGGTCGATATAGTCAGGCAACAGTAAGTTGAGGTCCGACATTTACCTTTGACGCCGCCTGACAACGCGCTGCAGGGGGCTCGTCGTCAGTCGCTGCGCTCCTTGCTCCTCGCCACTGAGCTTGAATCGTTAACCACTGGAGAAGGCCCTGACCTGGACGCGGGACGAAGGCTATTCCCACCTCAAGGTCGATGACGGCGAGGTAAACCCAATGACATTCAAGCGCACGCCGATACTCGTTGCCGATGGCTCATTTGACGCCAGTCCCGTTCTGCGGCTGTTCCTGACCGTTAGGAACGCGCTGCCCGAGGAGATATTGGCGTTCGTGGGGAAGCGTATTCGGCGCTACCCGGAAGAAACCACGCAGAACGCCTGGCCCGCTCTCGCAGTTACGCTAGCAGCCCTGCCCGTATAATTGCGGTTTTCAGCTTTTCCGCTTTTTATGCATATCCACATCCTGGGCATTTGCGGCACTTTCATGGGCGGCATTGCCGCCATCGCCCGCGAGGCGGGGCACACCGTCACCGGCTGCGACGCCAACGTGTATCCGCCCATGTCGGACCAGTTGCACGCGCTGGGCATTGACCTGATCGAGGGTTTTGACGCCGACCAGACCAAGCTGAACCCGGATATCTATGTCGTCGGCAATATGGTGTCGCGCGGCAAGCAGCCGCTGATGGAGGAAATCCTCAACCGCGGCCTGCCCTACACCTCCGGTCCACAGTGGCTGGCCGAAAATGTACTGCGTGATAAATGGGTGCTAGGCGTGGCCGGCACCCACGGCAAGACCACCACGGCTTCGATGCTGGCCTGGATTCTGGAACACGCCGGCATGAAGCCCGGTTTTCTGATTGGCGGCGTGCCGTCGAATTTTACGGTTTCCGCCCGTCTGGGCGAGACGCCATTTTTCGTGATCGAGGCGGACGAATACGACACCGCTTTTTTCGACAAGCGTTCCAAGTTCGTGCACTACCGCCCGCGCACCGCGATCCTGAACAATCTGGAATTCGACCACGCCGACATCTTTGCCGACCTTGCCGCCATCGAAACCCAGTTCCATCATCTGGTGCGCACCGTGCCGGGCAATGGCCTGCTGGTCGTCAACAGCGCGGAAGAAAGCCTGCGAAGAGTTTTGGAACGCGGCTGCTGGTCGCCGGTTGAGCAGTTCGGTTCCAGCGGCTGGGCAGCCAAGGGCGGCGACAGCGACTTCGAAGTGTTACTCGACGGCAAGAAGCAGGGCCGCGTGAAATGGGAACTGCTGGGTGAGCACAACCGCATGAACGCGCTTTCCGCCATTGCTGCCGCGCGTCATGCAGGTGTCGCCCCATCCGTCGCCTGCGAGGCACTAGGGCTGTTCAAGAATGTGAAACGCCGCATGGAGGTGAAAGGCGTGGTGAATGGGGTCACGGTGTATGACGACTTCGCCCACCATCCCACTGCCATCGAAACCACAGTTGCCGGGCTGCGCGCAAAAGTCGGCAAGAAAGCGCGCATCATCGCCGTGCTGGAACCGCGTTCCAACACCATGAAAATGGGCACGCTGAAAAACCAGTTGCCCGATAGCTTGAAAGGTGTGGATGAGATTTTCGTCTACACCCATGACCTGGGCTGGGATGCGCGCTCGGTGTTCAGCCACCAACATGTGAAGGCCCATCTGCACGAGAACCTCACGCGCCTGGTCAATGCCGTGGTGCGTGAAGCACACACCGGCGACCATGTCCTGGTCATGAGCAACGGCGCCTTCGGCGGCATCCACCAGAAACTGCTGGATGCACTGGCCCCGCTGCCGAAGACTTCGCTTTACGGTGAGTGGCACTAACTTCATGGCGGATTTTTCCCAGGACCTGAACATGCTGATCGACTCCAGATTTCCCATTCTGGTGAGCGAGACGTATGAAGAGCCGCGCCTGATGGATCTGGTCAAATCCACGTGTGTGCAGCGCGACATCCCCCTGTTCGTCTGGAGCCACGCCACGGGCTTGCGGCGGCACACCGAAAAGAGCGCCATCTACAACACCAGCGAATTCACTGATGCGCTCAAGCATGTCGATGCCACGCCCCAGAACGGCCTGTATGTTTTTCTGGATGCGCATCCATTTTTCAACGACCCGCTGAATATCCGGTTGATACGTGAAATCACCTTCGACCATTACCGTCGCGATCGCACCTTGCTGTTTGTCAGCCCGGCGCTCACCCTTCCACCCGAACTGGCACGCGATTCAGCAAGGCTCAACCTGCCCGGCATCAGCGCCGATCGCGTGCGCGCGCTGCTCAAGGACGAACTGGATGCCTGGCAGCGGCAGCATTCCCAGGCAGTGCTGATAAACCGCGACATCCTGCCCTTGCTGGTCAACCAGCTTACCGGTCTGGGTGAGGGCGAGGCCCTCCGTCTTATCCGGCAGTCGATCCGCATCGATGGCGAACTCAACATCCAGGATTTGCAGCGCATCACCAAATTCAAACAGGAACAGCAAAGCACCCTGCTGGAAATGATCCCGCCCGATGTGGTGCTGGACAACGTGGGCGGATTCACCCGTCTGAAATCCTGGCTCAAACAAAGGCAAGCCGTTTTTCACAACCCTTCGCTTGCGCCCGGACTGCCCCTGCCCAAGGGCATCTTGCTGCTGGGTGTGCAGGGTGCCGGAAAAAGCCTGCTTGCCAAGGCCATGGCCGGCAGCTGGCAGCTGCCTTTGCTGCGCCTGGACTTCAGCACCCTGTACAACAAATACATCGGCGAAACGGAAAAAAACCTGCGGCTGACGCTGATGGAAGCCGAACGCATGGCGCCCTGCCTGCTGTGGATGGACGAGATCGAGAAAGGCCTCGGCGTCAGCGATTCGGATGATGGCGTGTCGCGGCGCCTGATCGGCACGGTGCTGACCTGGATGAGTGAACACAAGTCACCAGTATTTCTGGTGGCAACCGCCAACGACATCAGCAAACTGCCGCCCGAACTGCTGCGCAAGGGACGTTTCGACGAGCTGTTCTTTGTTGACTTGCCCGGCAACGCCATACGCCAGCAAATTTTCAGCATTCATCTGGAGAAACGCCATCTCACGCCTTCCGCATTTCAGCTTGAAACGCTCGCCGCACTGAGCGAGGGCTTTTCCGGCGCGGAAATCGAACAGGCCATTATTTCGGCCATGTATGCTGCGCTATCAGATGGTAAAGAGATTGTCCAACCCTACATTGAAAACGAATTGACGCAAACCCGCCCGCTTTCCGTAATCCGGTCAGAAGATTTCCGGAGCTTGCGCCAATGGGCAGACCAGCGTTGCGTGATGGTTGATTAGATATGTTGCTATATATACATGGTTTCAATTCCACCTCCGGTTCCGGCAAGGCGCAGGAGTTGAAGAAATGGCTGGAAGCACAGGAGCGCGGTAGCGAATGGGCCTGCCCGGATCTGCCGCACCAGCCCGCCGCCGCCATTGCCGATCTGTCACGCGTGATCGAGTCTGCGAAAACGCCGGTCAAGCTGATCGGCTCTTCGCTTGGCGGTTTTTATGCTACGGTGCTGGCCGCGCGCTACGGACTTCGCGCAGTGCTCATCAACCCGGCAGTGCGCCCGCAACTGCTGTTACGCGAGGCACTGGGCCCGCAAAAGAACTGGCACACCGGAGAGGAATACGATTTCACCCAGTCGCATCTGAACGCACTGGCCGCCATGGACGAACCGGTACCGGCACAGCCCACCAATCTGCTGCTGATGGTGGAAACCGGCGACGAAGTGCTGGATTTCAAGGATGCAGTAGCGTACTACCGCGATTGTCACCAGATTGTTTTGCAGGGCGGCGACCATGGGTTCAGCCGCTTTTCCGACCTGCTTCCATTTATTGATGCTTTTTAATTACAGGCAAAAGGTAAAGGTTAGCTCCTCCCTTTTACCCTCACCGTGACCTGAATAATGTTTGTTTTTTACGAAGAAGACGGCCAGTTCAAGGCTGGCCGCATCATGGCCGACAACGATGCCTCGCTGCAGGTGGAAGCCCCCTCTGGCAAGCGCTCCAAAATCAAGTCGGACCGCGTGTTCCTGCGTTTTGCCTCGCCAGAACCCACCGCTTTCATGGATGCTGCGCACAAGGTGCGCGATGAGGCCGATGCTGATTTCCTGTGGGAAGCTGCAGGCACTGAGGAGTTCGACTACCAGCAATTGGCGAAGGAATATTTCGGCCAGGAACCGCAGACACATGAATTTGCCGGGATTCTGATGCGCCTGCATGAAGCGCCCATGCATTTCTACAAGAAGGGGCGCGGCCGCTACAAGCCGGCGCCTGCAGAGAACCTCGCCGCCGCCAAGGCCAGCGTCATCAAGAAAGCCCGTGAAACTGAACAGATAGAAAACTGGAAGAACGAACTCGTCGGCAACAAATTGCCGGACTGGAATACCGACGTTTACCGGCTGCTGTTCAAGCCTGACAAGAACACCCTGCCATGGAAAGCGCTGGATGCCGCCTGCTCGGAAACAGGCCTGTCTCCCCTGCACATGCTGAACAATTGCGGCGCGATTAGCGACACCGCGGCGTTGCACAACGCGCAATTCTTTATTGAATATTTTCCCAAAGGTACCGGCTTTCCCGAGATCGCCGAACCCTTCGATCCGCCCGGCCTGCCGGAAGCCGCGGTGGCCGCGTTCAGCATCGACGACGCCGCAACCACTGAAATCGATGATGCGTTTTCGGTGCAATGGCTTGAGGGCGGTGGTGCACGTGTCGGCATCCACATCGCCTGCCCAGCACTTGGCATACCACCGGGCTCGCAGCTCGATGACATCGCGCGCGCGCGTTTGTCCACGGTGTATTTTCCCGGCGACAAGATCACCATGCTGCCGGATAGCGTCATCGGCCATTACACGCTGATCGCAGGCCAGCATTGCCCGGCCCTGTCCATGTATCTGGAGGTAGGCACCGACTTCAGCATCCGCGAAATGGAAACGCGACTGGAAGCAGTGCGCATCGCCGACAACCTGCGCCACGAAACCCTGGACGTGCAATTCAACGAAGACACGATCGGAACCGCTACGGACTACGCCTACCGGCGCGAGCTGGAATGGCTTTGGGGCTTTGCTTCCACATTGGAGGCCGCGCGCGGTGCCGCCAACCAGACCAACCGCCAGGACTACAATTTCAAGATTGAAAACGGCCATGTGGACATCATCCCGCGCAAACGCGGCAGCCCCATCGACAAAGTGGTGGCCGAGCTGATGATTCTGGCCAACAGCCGCTGGGGCACATGGCTCAAGGACAAGGGTATTCCTGGCGTATTCCGCAACCAGAGTATGGGCAAGACGCGCCTCGCCACCCAGCCCGGCATCCATCAGGGCCTGGGCGTTGAAAACTATGCGTGGTCGAGTTCGCCGCTGCGGCGCTACGTTGATCTGCTCAACCAGCGCCAGATTCTCAGTCTGGTTCAGGATGAGGCGCCGCCCTACGGGCCTCGTAACGATTTTCTGTTTGCTGCCGTGCGCGACTTTGAACTCACTTATGATGCCTACGCTGAATTCCAGCGGCGCATGGAACGCTACTGGTGCCTGCGCTGGCTGTTGCAGGAAAACGTGACGGAAATTTCCGCCAAAGTCATCCGCGACGACCTTGCGCGCCTGCACGGTCTGCCGCTGGTGGTGAAGGCACCTTCGCTGCCAGCGGGGTTGGCGGCGGATACGGTGGTGCGCTTCGCGCTTTCAAATGTCGACCCGCTAACGCTTGAACTGCATGCGGAATATGCTGGTCTGATGGAGCCAGCTTCCGTAGAATCAAGTTAATCTTTTACCAAGACATGCAGACAGCCATCCCGCCTCATCAGCTAGCCGCACCCAGCGAACGCGATATGCGTATCGCGCTGGCGCTGATGATCTCGTTTGCGCTGCACGGTATCGTCATGTCTACCGAGTTCACGCTGGTCAACCCAAAACATTTTGAAGACCTGAACACGCCGATGGAAATCGTGCTGGTCAACGCAAAAACCCGCGAGGCCCCCCTCAAACCCGATGTGCTGGCCCAGCATGATTTGGCCGGGGGCGGCAATGTCGATGAAGAACGCCACGCAAAAAGTCCCCTGCCATTCAGGCATACAGACTCTGAAACCAGCGCCGAAGCCGTTCAGGCACGGGTCAAACAACTCGAGGAGCAAGCTCGCCAGTTGATGACCCAGCTCAAGGCCGACAACTCTGTCGACAGCCCAACAAAGAGCTCGCCGCGAAGGCAGGTGGAGTCATCAGACCTGATGCAACAGGCCTCGGAAGCCGCCAAACTGCAAGCGCAGATTTCCCGGGATTACGACGAATATCAAAAACGCCCGCGGCGCGAATTCGTCGGCGCCAATGCCAGAAGCTATGTATTTGCCCGCTATGTTGAAGACTGGGTGAGCAAGGTGGAGCGCATCGGTAATCTCAACTACCCTGATGCCGCGCGCCGGCAGGGCATTTATGGCAGCTTGCGGCTAACCGTTTCAATTTTTTCCGACGGCAAAATTGAAAAAATCGAAATCGACAAGACCTCCGGCTCGAAGTTGCTCGACCAGGCCGCCATCCGCATCGTGGACATGGCTGCGCCGTATGCGGCTTTTTCCAGGGAAATGAAGGAAAAAGCCGACATTCTCTCAATCACCCGCACCTGGACTTTCACCCGATCCGATCAGCTTGAGACCGCCGAATAAGCTGGCCTAATCCGCGTGGCCATCGAGCCGGAAAGAAACCGGAATATCCACCCAAGCACGTACCGCCTCATCGCCACGTCTTGCCGGAACAAAACGCCAGGCCTTGACCGCCTGCATCGCCGCCTGATCAAGAATGTCGTGCCCGCTTCCCTGTTCAAGCGATAGCTGACTGCATGTCCCATCCGGGAGTATTTCTGCCCGCAGCAGCACGCGCCCTTCCAGTCTCTTTCTCCTTGCCGACAGCGGATAAGGCGGGCGCGGATTGGAAAGGTAGGCGGCACGCACATCGGGTGGAATCAGCGTTGGAGGCACAGGATTTGGCACGGCACTCGCAATCGTTACAGATTCCACCGTCTTTTGAGTAACAGGAGGCAGGCTCTGTACCGCAACATCCTGCGGAACAGACGAGTAGACAGGTACAACAGGCAAACCTTGACTTGCTTCAAGCTGATGAGCTTCGTGCTTTTTGGCCGACACGGAATGCACACTGGGAGCCGGCACAGGCCTGCTTGGCGCAACGGCAGTAGGATTGGAGGAAGGTAGTTCCTTGATCAGGCGCACTTCCAGGACGGCAGGGGGGTTCGGCTTAATATCCGTCGCCACTGGCTGCATCCATGCCAGCACACCGCCATGCAGCAACAGCGAGCCGCCAATGGCCCACATCATCTTGCGTGATGCCATCGGCGTGTGAAAAACTTCAACCGCAACCTTATTCAAGGTTCACAACTTTCATCAAAGCCGCCAGATGTTCATGCCGTGATCTCGTTCGAGGACTCCTGAGCATGAGCTTGCCACCGCCCTGCACGAACTTTCTGTCGCCATCGCATCAGGCCGGTAACAAACAAGAGTGGCAAAACCAGGCCCGAGCACAATACGATTAGCCGACCCGCCAAGCCAAAGGCCTCGCCGTTATGCAGGGGATGCAGCCAATCCAGCACACTGTCTGCTGCTGCGTTCTGCAAGGGATCGTGCAAGGCGAGAATTTTGCCGGTCTCGGGGTGCAGCCATATCTGGGTATGAGGAAAGCGCCTGCCAGGTTCGCCGGGCTGATGCAGACGAACCGAGATGGGGGTCCCGCCAATCCCAGAACTTTCCACCCAGCGCACTTCGGCACCCGGGAAACGCGACTGGGCAACAATCCCTGCCATATCCAGATCGATGAGCGTCTCGCTTGTCAGAACTGGTGCAGCAATCTGCATGGGGCCATGCAGGTGCTCCCTCGTTCCAAGCATGCTGCGGGTTTGATCCGGCAAGGCCAGTGCGCTTCCGGTCAACGCCAACACAAGCATTACTGGCCAGAAATAAATGCCGTTCAGGACATGCAAATCATAGATGCGGCGAGCGGCACCATGTCGCAATTGCAGCCGCAACGCGGCAAACAGACGGCGCCGTGACGGCCACCACAAAAACAGCCCGGTGCCCAGCGAACCCAGCATGGCCAGCCCGAAAATGCCGACCGCGGTCCGTCCGCCCTCATCCAGCAGCAGGGTGTAATGCAGGTCGTAGATCCATGTCACTGCATAGTCGCCCCAGAAGCGGCTGCTGGTCACGTCAAGCGTTTCCGGATCGAGCGTGACCATCAATGGGGAGAAAAATCGGCCGGCCCGCTCAGGCGGCTTGTAGTAGCGTGCCATCACCGGCGCCTCCGGAGTCAGCGGCATTTCGATCCGCCACGGGCCGTTGCGCTCGGGGAAATGCAGCCTGAGCTTTCTGAGCACTGCCTCGGGTGAAGGCGGCACTGCGACTGCATGGCTTGCCTGGATTTCCGGATTGAGCGTTTCATCCACGCCCAGGTAAAACACCAGCGCGCTGCCCGTGATGCCCAGCAGCGCGAACAACCCGCCCAGCAAGACTCCGGCATACAGGTGAACAGCCAGCCAGTACTTCCGGAGGCTACGCCTCATGCTGTCAGAAGCTCATGTTGACCGAGGCGTAGATGCTGCGCGGCACACCCGGTGAATGCAGCGACTGGCTGCCGTCCCACCACACATACTCGTAGTACTGGTCTGCCAGGTTGCGCAGTTGCAGTTCGAAGTTGAGCGACGGGCTATAGGCATATTTGACCGAGGCATTCAGCAAAGTGTAATCGCCGAATTTGCCCGTACTGTTCGTCCGTTCCAGATAATAGCTGCTCTGGCCATTCGCCCATGCCGACAGACTCCAGGCATCGTTCATCTTGTAATCGACGCCCAGGTTATAGAGCAGATGCGGCACATGGTCGATCTCCTTGCCTTCCGTAGCCTGCGATGCCGAATCAGCCCGCAGGATCTCCGAGCGCTGCACGGCGGTGGCCAACCAGAAATTCAGCTTGCTGCTTGGCCGGGCATTGATCTCCAGGTCGATGCCTTCGCGCAGCGTCTTGCCGATGTTTTCCGAATCGTTGCTCGGATCGTTCAGCTTGCGCCGGGCCTCATTGTTCGCGGTTTGCTGCCAGATTGCCAGACGCCCATCGAGCCAGGACAAGGGACGGAATTTCAAACCGGCCTCCCATCCTTCGTTTATCGAAGGTTCCAGATCTTCCGACTGGTTCACCTTGTAGGCTGCGGTACCTACGCCCACCTGGAATGAACGGCCCCAGTTGCCATAGACAGCCAGTTCCCTTGAGAAAGAATAAATGGCGCTCAGCTTGGGTTGCTTGATCAGGCCATAGTCGTTCGCATCATAGGTGTTGCCATTGAGCAGATTGGTGTATTCCCCTGATACTTGATCGACGCGGAAAGCCGGCGTGACCGTAAGTTTGTCGGTGGGCTTGATCACTGCCTGCACAAAGCCGCCAACGGTGTTGAAGTCGAACTGCTGGTCGCGTGTTTGCGCCGTCCTGACCTGCGCAACCGTGGTGTATCGCTCGCTCTTGTTGTCCTGACGCTCTGTGTCCAGCCCACCCGTCAGCGTGACATCGCCGATCGATGTCTTGCCGATACGCCATTTCAGCGAACCCGATGCACCCACATGTGTTTCGTCGGTGAAGCGTTCCTGCTGGCTGGCTGCCGCGGAGAAACGGACGTACCGTCGATCATACAAATCGTTCAAATAAATTTGCGCAGTTCCGTATAACTGCTCGCTGAAATCGGATTCAGCCTGAATCGCTAACTGCGACACCTTTCTGCTGTCTTCGTCAAAGGCATTGTGTGGCAGCGACTGGCTCGGGTCGGCTGCCACCTGGCTGGCCGTGAGGTAGCCTGCTTCTTCCGCATTGCCCTGATAGTGCCGCGCAATCACCCCTATCCGGCTGTTTCCGCCTGCCGGTGTGACAAACCACTTGCCGGACAAGGCAATATTTTCTGCTTCGGAATGATCCCGATAGCCATCTGTTGCCAGGTAACCAATAGCGTAATTCTGCGAAATGCCATTTGACTCGTAGCCTGCCGCAGCCTGAAGTCCACGGGTATCAAAACTGCCCAAAGTTGCACGCGCCTGGGCGTAGTTGCCACCCATACGTGTCGAGATATTGGCATTGCCGGCAATGTTGTGCAGGCCGTAACGCGGATCGTTGGTTCCCTTCACCACCTCGATCGATTCGATATCCAGCTGGGGCGCCAGATCGATATAGGGCATGTTTCCGTCGTTGCTGTTGCTCGGGATGCCATCGATCAGCAACTTCACGGCATTGATCTCGCCCTCGCCGTTGAAGCCGCGCATGGAAAACTTGCCCGAGGTCGTGCCTTGACCGAAACGGGTCAACATCACGCCGGGAACCTGGTCGAAGAGCTCCCAGTTATTGGACACCACCTGGTTCTCCACCCGTTCGGCCGTGACGATGTCCACCGAGGTGAGCACCTTGCTCGGTTCAAGCGGACCGCCACTGGCCGTGACCACGACTTCACCGAGGGTCATTGCGGTGCTGTCGACCATGCCGGTCGACTCCTGTGCCAAAAGGGGGCCTGAAAAAGCAGCCAGAAGGGCCGCACTGATCGGATGGAGGCGCATGGTTTTTTTAAATCTTGTTATCAACGTGGCGCATCCTAATTGAAGCCATGCTGCACCAGAATGTGACACGTTGTCACAGTACATCGATACCAAACCAGCCTGGCTAGTGGTATGTCCTTGAGTTATCTCGGTTTTTCTATATAATTCAGTGTCTTCTAATTTTCTGATTTTCTAAACAAAATGCACCTCGGAACCACCCTCACCCAATTCATTATTGAAGAACAGCGCCACATTGCTGGCGCCACCGGCGAATTCACCGGTCTGCTTAACGACGTTGCCACTGCCTGCAAGATGATCTCCAACGGCGTAAACCACGGCGGCCTGCTGGGCGTGCTGGGCGCAGCCGGCACCGAGAACGTTCAGGGCGAAGACCAGAAGAAGATGGATGTCATTTCCAATGAGATCTTCCTCAAGCGCAATGAGTGGGCCGGCCACCTGGCCGCCATGGCTTCAGAGGAAATGGACGAGGTCTACCAGATTCCCGAAGGCAACCCGCGCGGCAAGTACCTGCTGATGTTCGATCCGCTGGACGGCTCTTCCAACATCGACGTCAACGTCTCTGTCGGCTCCATCTTCTCCATCCTGCGCTGCCCGGGCAATGAGAATGCCGAGGTTGAACAAAGCGGCCGCCCCACCCCGATGGAAGCCTTCCTGCAGCCCGGCGTCAAGCAGGTCTGCGCCGGTTATGCGCTGTATGGTCCTTCAACAATGCTGGTTCTTACCACCGGCCGCGGCGTCAATGGCTTCACCCTCGACCCCAACGTTGGCGAATTCGTGCTGACCCACGAGAACATGACCATTCCCAAAGACACCAAGGAGTTCGCCATCAACATGTCGAATTACCGCTTCTGGGAACAGCCGGTGCGCCGCTACGTGGACGAATGCCTGGCCGGCGAGACTGGTCCACGCGGCAAGGACTTCAACATGCGCTGGGTGGCTTCCATGGTGGCGGAAGTGCACCGTATCCTGACCCGCGGCGGCGTGTTCATGTATCCCATGGACGAAAAGCTGCGTGAAAAGGGTGGCAAACTGCGCCTGATGTATGAAGCAAATCCCATGGCTTTCATCATCGAACAGGCAGGCGGTGCCGCCACTACCGGGCACGAACGCATCATGGAACTCCAGCCGCAAGCCATCCATCAGCGCGTGCCCGTGGTGCTGGGCTCAAAAAATGAAGTGGACGTGATCACCGGTTACCACCACGCCCAGGCCGCCTGAGACTAAAAGATTAAAGCGGGCGCGCCTGACGGAGCGCCTGCGTAATCTTCCGCAAAAATCCACTGCCTTCCCAGTCTTCCAGATCGACCGGCAGTTTCAGGCGCCAGCACGGATAGATTGATTCCGTAGCACCCGGCACATTTGGCTGCTCAACCACCCCGAAGCCATCTTCCATCTGCACAAGCAGCAGCCTGGACGGCGCACGCGCGAGATAGGCATAGACCGCCGCCGCCAGTTCGGGCGTCATTGCCGGAGATTCCGTAAAGTGTGCACCTGCTCCCGAATTAAACAGCCCCTCTTTCTCCAATGCCGCAAGCAACTGAATGCGGTCACCTGAACGGGAAGATTGCTGACGAATGCGCAACTCATCGGAAGGGTAAAGATTCAAGCGCGTACGCACTTCGATATCCAGTCCCTGCCAGAAACCCGCCAAGGTGGGGAGGTCGTGCGTCGTTACTGCAGCCATGGCGTTGGGTGGATATTCCTGCGGCGGCTTCATGCTCCCGTCGTTCCAGCGCTCGAAATACAGCAGCCGCGTGGACATAACTTCCATCGGCTGAAGCGCGTGCCTTACCTCATCCGGCACAGTGCCCAGATCTTCACCCACCACCAGACAGCGGTTCCGCTGGCTCTCAAGCGCCAGGATGCCCAGCAAATCCTCAAACGGGTACATGACGTAGGCGCCTTCAGCCACCGGAAGTCCGCGCGCAACCCAGAACAGCCGCCGCAAACCCATCACATGATCGATGCGCAGTGCGCCTGCATCACGCATGTTTGAACGCAGCAGTTCGATAAACGGCACATAGGCAGCTTCAGTCAACTGATGGGGAATCCAGGGAGGCAGGCCCCAATCCTGTCCATGCAGGTTGATTTCGTCCGGCGGCGCGCATTGCTGCACGCGCAGCGTGATCGCCACCCGGGACGCGGCGGGCAAGTGGCAGGTGCTGCGCGCAGGCGCGCTCGATGG
>JAHENE010000241.1 GCA_024643305.1 Thiobacillaceae bacterium
AACAGCGCCGGGTCGACCAGCCCACTGGCGAAATAGGCCAGCATGCCCGCCAGCAGCGCGAGTATCGCAGCCGGTACCAGCCGGATGAAGCGCGGCGCGATCAGCATCACGACGATCGTCACCGCGCCGACCACCAGGCTTTGCCATTTCCATATCCCCGGCATGGCAAGCGATTCCCAGATGTTCGTGCCCTTGGGCGCGCCGAGGAAAATGGGCACTTGACTGCCGATGATGATCAGGCCGACACCGGACAGATAGCCGCTCACCACGGGATAGGGCATGTATTTGATCAACTGCCCGAGACGCACCGTGCCGAAAAGTATCTGCAACAAACCGGCCGACAGACCCAGCAGCGACATCAACAGCAATGCAGATCCGGCATTGCCGCCGCCATGCATGTACTCGATGGCAAAGGCTGACACCACTGCGGCCGCGGGCGCACACGGGGCCGTGATGAGCCGGTTGGTGCCGCCCATCGCGGGGGCGACCAGGCCAAGCGCGACGGTACCGAGAATGCCGGCCAGCGCGCCCTGTGCAATATAGGAAGTTCCCAGCGGGGAGTAGATGGTGACGCCGAAGGCAATGGCCGAAGGAAGCGCGACGAGCATCGCGGCAAGGCCACCCCAGAAATCTCCTGCTTCAGGCTTAGGCAGCTTCATGGCTCACGTCCTTCGTCCATTGTTTTGTTCATCCTAAACCTATCTGCACAGGTTCACAACAGCAAATATCTTCGGGTAGGAAGGAGTCTAAATTGGCACGAAATGCCTTTCAATTTGGCGCTGAATTTTAATTGTGCTCCGTCCCTGAGGTCTCCCCTCAAAGTTGCAGCGCAGGATGATCATACCGCAGACGTTTAAGGGCAACCCCAAATTCTCGTGGCGGGAATGCCGCCATGCCGCGCTGTACAAGCTGCAAGGCCAAAGTAATCACTGAGACGACCGGACGCGTACGCCGTGTGTTGCTCTGGAACTGGAATTCCATCTGTCGTGCTTTACCCGCCTCGCCAATCAAGCGCAGCACGAACGAGGCGAGATAGGCGATCAGCAACAACACACCCAGACGGTTTCGCTGCGTAGAACGATTGGCCGAGAATCCCAAGCCGTAACGCACGTTCTTCAAGTCGCGAAACGATTCCTCGATCTGCATCCGCTGGGCGTACACGGCAACGACGGCTTGCGCACTCAAGTGGGCGAGCTTGGGACTGACCGCCAACAACCATGGCTCGCGTTGGGCGCGTGCATTCTTCAGGCTGTGCTTTGAATAGATGCGCTTGCCCAATTTCCCTTTCTTGTGACGGCCTTGCTTGATGCGTTTGATCAACACCAGACGACAGGGCACCGGATGATTGCGCACGTAGTGGTATTGACCGAGTGATCTGGCTTGGTCTGTGGCAAGCGGATAGAGCGTTTTGCAGCCCGCCCAGGCATCCTCGTTCGCCGGGCTGACCATATCACGGTTGCGAATGCGACCGATCCAATACCAGTCCATGCGGTTGACCAATCGGAACCATGCGCCACGGAAACCGGCATCGGTAATCAGGATGGGGACACAGCCTGCCGGCAGCATGGTGGCGAGCCGGGTGAGGAACGCTTCATGCACCCTTGGCGATGTTGCGCAGGATTGCGGATGCACCTGCTCATACAGGGTGATGCTTCGCCCTTCGATGGCGACCGAAGCGCGCAGTAATTGCCATTGCCGGTCCGGTGTCAGATCCGACCAGTCGATGACGATCAACGGCATGGCGATGCTGCTCAAGCACTGTCGGACGAACACCTCGTACAGCGCAGGCATTTCAATGTGCAACAAGGCGTTGCCGAGCAGGCGGTCGATGCGCTTGATGTTATGTTTGACTGAGACCGGGCCGGTCAGGCCACGCCCCAGGTCGCTCAAGGTCACCCAGCTACCCAATACAACTGCCTCGACAGCAGCCAGTAAACTGGTCAAACGTTTTGCGTGGATTTCTGGAAAGCTGGTGGAAAGAATGCGGTGTAAAATGGTCAGTGCATGCATGGCAGATTCTCCTTCGCAGTTTGGTCGCTACGAAAGAGGCACTAAACCTGCCATGCATGTGCTGTTTTGGTACGGACAGTACGCCCTAGTTTATTGAAATGCAAAAGAGTTTTGTGGGGAGCCCTCAGACTCTGTCCCCATGTCACTTGTGCGCACCACCGATTCCAGTTCGGTCGCGCCGCCGATCTTGCGGCGCAGGATTTCGAGGGAGTCGCTCATTTCTTTACACTTGTTACGTCAGCAATGAATATCGAATGACATAATGTCAATCAGATTCCACTACCGTGCCGTCCAAATTTTCTAGAACAAACAATATATCTCGTTCTCCTTGATACTTCTTCCTAAGCGCGGCACGTTTCGCACTTCTGTCTTTGCAGCTTTCTTCGACACCTCTTTCAATTTGTTTGGACCTCTCCGTGTCATAAGCCGGCTCACCACGCCAATGCATACAGATTTCTTCTCCATTAAATAGATCTTGAACATCGGCAGGTAGAGAAATGAATTTAAAAGCCTCTTCGCAAAATCGAAACTTCGGAGCCAGTCTACTCTCGCATCCAGCTATGAAAACCTTCTTGGCCGATTCGGGGCGCCCTGCCTGATTTTCTGCGAATCCGTATGCAAAACAAGCCCAGGCTTGTTGTTTAGCGCAGCTTTCCGCGAGCAATTCATTTGCATCCGACACTACTGAAAGCTTTCCCAATGATTCACACCCTCTTAAGGTGTCCTTGTCTATCGAACAGGATTGTAAGTAATTGCGTCGAGCATCTTCTACTCTTCCTTTCTTCTCTAGAAAATATCCTGCGCTTTCGCAACTAAAATAATACCCTCTTTCGCAATTGTTCAAAGCAACCCTTAGGGCACCATCCATATCGTTTTGACCTGCAAGAACGCCAACCAAGCCATGGCAGCCATATAGAGAGCCCAATTTACAAGATCGAGCAAATATTTGTTGCTTCAGATCATCATTTTTCCCCGTATCAATAAGTGCTGAAATACAGAATTTTGGATCGTTGCCGCTAAAACAGCGATCGGCATTACTCCTTGGCTCGCCATAACTGTTAACAGTTGCGGTCGACAAGATTAGGCACGTCAAGGATATAAAAGAATTCTTATTCAAAATTTAGTCCACGAGTTTGGAAACCATGTATGAAAGCAAAAGATACTCATGACGCATTTTGAAACATTTTCAGCGTATCACGCGCAATCTGCAAAATCACCCCCCTGTCAATCTCCTTCAACTCCTCCGCCGAAACCAGCCGCTTAACGAGGTCGGCCGGGAATTCCACCACTGCATTGCGCAACGCAAGCTCGGCCTCGCGCATTTTCTCCAGCGGCACATCGTCAAACAGTTTCCCGGTCAGCGCCAGCAGCACGGCGATCTGTGCAGGCACGGATACCGG
>JAHENE010000242.1 GCA_024643305.1 Thiobacillaceae bacterium
ACGCCGGCCTTGGTCGCCAGATTGGCCAGTTTTTCGAACGCATCGATAAATTCAGGGCGGCAATCAGGGTAGCCAGAATAATCCACGGCATTCACGCCGATAAAAATGTCGCGTGCACCCAATACTTCAGTCCATGCAAGGGCATAAGCCAACATCACAGTATTGCGAGCCGGTACATAAGTAACCGGTATGCCCTCGCTGGGCCCTTCCGGAACAGCTATGGAGGAATCAGTCAGCGCCGAACCGCCCAGCTGGCCAAGGTCGAGACGCACAATGCGATGTTCAACAGCCCCCAGCGAAGCCGCCACGTGACTTGCTGCTTCCAGTTCGGCAACATGTCGCTGACCGTAATCGAATGACAGCGCATGGCAGGAATAGCCCTGATCATTGGCTACCGCCAGCGTGGTTGCCGAATCGAGGCCGCCGGACAACAGAATAACTGCGTGCTTCACCGCGCCCGCTCCTCGCCCCACAACAGTTTGTGCAACTGTATCTGCAGGCGCGCAGCAAGTTTGTCACTCAACATCCAATCCGCCAGCGTACGCGCCTCAAGTCTTCCAAACACGGGAGAAAGCAATACCGGCACCTCCTTCGGGAAATCGTCCCTCCGCATTACCGCCAAAGTCCATTCATAATCTTCGCGGTCGGCAAGCACGAATTTGATTTCATCATCCTTGTTTAGCAGGGAAAGGTTTTCCCAATGATTCCTGTCAACTTCGCCTGAAGAAGGTGTCTTGATATCCATGATGCGCGACACGCGCGGATCCACACCGGAAATATCGAATGCACCGCTGGTTTCGAGCGACACATCGTAACCCGCATTGCATAACGCCGTCAGCAGGGACAGGCAGTTCTTCTGCGCCAGGGGCTCTCCGCCGGTCACTGTCACATAGGACGTACCGAAACTTGCCACCTTGTCGAGAATGTCGGCAATCTTCCAGGTTTCACCGCCCGTGAAGCTATAGGTCGTGTCGCACCAGTCACAGCGCAGCGGGCAACCGGCAAGGCGAACGAACACCGTGGGCAATCCGGTGCGCGAAGTCTCGCCTTGCAGGGAGAAGAAAATCTCCGTCAGGCGGAGTTCAGTCTGTGTATCCAACTTATTTGAGCAGATTAAGGCGCTTTGTCGCGATCGCAGCGGCATTGGTGCCGGGGTATTTTGCGATCAATTCTTCGAGGTTCTTTTTTGCCGAGGCAAGGTCATTAAGTTCCATCTGGTTGCTGGCGACATTGAGCAGCGCATCAGGAACCTTTGCGCTTTGCGGGTAATCGCTTACCAGCTTCATTTGCTGGGCAAGGGCATTCTTGTAATCTTTGGCCGCGTAGTAGGCATATCCCGTCCAGTACAGTGCATTTGAGGCGAGCGTACTATCGGGATAAGACTTGAGGAAAGCGGCAAAACCGGAAATGGAACCAGCATAATTGCCAGCCCTGAACAGATTGAGCGCGGACTCATATGACTTGGACTCCGCCAATGGGTCTTCCGTTGCCGCCGATGCAGAGGTCGCCGGAGATTGCGCCGACGATGCCGAGGTGCTGGCAACGGCAACCGTTGGAGAGGCGGCGGATGCAACAGCCTGGGTATTGGTTTTTACCTGCTTGTTCAGGTCTTCCACACGTTTATCCAGGTCCACATACAGGTCACTTTGGCGTTTCCCCAGAGACTCGATCTGATGCGTCTGCATCTCGGCCTGCCCACGCAGCCTGGCCACTTCCGCCTTCAGCGCCTCAACTTCCTTGAGCAGATTCAATGCCGCGTTGTCTTGCGGCAAGGTTTCCGACTTTGCTGCACTCGGCTGCTGTTCAACTGCATGAGTCTGCGCAGGCGTTGTCAGCGGCCGAGTATCTGGCTGAACCGGAGCGGCATCAGCCGCCCATGCGGCGGCGGGAATGACCAGCACCGGCAACCAGCGAAGAGCAGGCGTCATTCGTCACCGTACACAATGTCCGCGCGCCGGTTCTCAGCGTAATCCTGCTCGGAAGTGCCTACGCTGTGCGGCTTTTCCTCACCAAAGCTGATCGCCTCAAGCTGGCTATCCTGAACGCCAAGAACAGCGAAATACTTGCGCACCGCCTCGGCTCGCTTCTGCCCCAGGGCCAGGTTGTACTCACGGCTGCCGCGTTCATCGGCATTGCCCTGAATGATCACCCGCGCATTGCGACTGCCTTTCAAATATGCAGCATGCGCCCCGATGACCGGGCGATATTCATCCCTGACAACGTAACTGTCAAAATCAAAATAAATACTGCGTTTGGAGAGCGGGCTGGCCGGGTCCTTGCGCGGATCCATTTGCATTTTGTCCGCATCAAGCGTCTTGCCATTCAACGCTCCGGAACCCAATGCAGATGTTTCCGTGCTTTTGGATACAGCAGATGTCGGCTCTGCGGCAGACACGGATTCCTTGTCCGCTTTACCAGCATTGCGATCTTCAATGGCGGCCTTGTCGCCGCCCAACCCCAAAGTCTCGCATCCGCCGAGAAGCCCCAATACCAGCATAGGCAACAGGATTCGTTTCACACGCGCCTCCTTCATTATCAAGTTAAATTACTTAACAGACTCCTGAGTGTCGCATCGCTTGATGACACCTGTCCATGGAGTCAAACTGGACTGCATGGCACCGGACCAATTCGCCATGAAACGGTGAAAGTCCGGCGCCGCAGCCAAATGGCTGACAGACCTGTCCGTTGACGGTTTTGCAACAGCTTTGACTTCAGCAGGCCTCGCTTCTGCCCAATCTTTCCAGGCAGTCGCAGGCTGCATGGTCTGACTGACGTCAGCAGCTGTTGGTTCAACCGGCCCGGTATTGGCTGCCAGTTTGGACTCTGTCGCACATGCTGTTAACAGCATAGACAATGACAATAGGGTGAGTGCGGATTTCATCATCATGCGCCTTAATCGAAAACTGAATATTTCAGTGTCCCCATGCAGGCTCGCGTTCGTCGCTACCCGGTTCGGATAGCCTCGTCCTGGTGCGGCCATCAAGGCTGACCGTTCCCAGCACGCCTCGCCCTCCAGAAAGCGTCGCATACAACAGGAGCTGTCCGTTGGGAGCGAAGCTTGGTGATTCGTCATGCGACGTATCTGTCAACACGCGAACCTGATTGGTACCCAGGTCAAACAGCGCTACCTGAAAACGCCCTCCATCGCGCTGAACAAAAGCAATGTATTTGCCATCAGGGCTGACTTCAGGTGAAACGTTATACGAACCATCGAAGGTGATGCGCGTAACTTCCCCGCCGCCAGATGAGATGCGGTAAATCTGCGGTGAGCCCCCGCGGTCGGAAGTAAAGTAAATCCATTGTCCGTCTGGCGACCATGCCGGCTCGGTGTCAATGGCACTGCTGACGGTAAGCCGCTTCAGGCCGCTGCCATCGGCATTGATCAGGTAAATTTGCGAGCCTGAAG
>JAHENE010000033.1:0-6319 GCA_024643305.1 Thiobacillaceae bacterium
CATATCCTAGTCCGTCAGATAAGCGGCAGGCGCAGGGCTAAAGAGCTTCACAATCGCACAGTTCCTTGCACATCCGTGCAAGGCCTTCAGTCAGCATGGCCAGCCGCGGGTAATCCAGCTTGTCCGGCGTGTCTTCTTCCGCGTGGTAATGCGGATTACGGAAAAAAGCCGTGTCCGTGACCATGAAACCGCGGTAACCCGTACGCCAGAATGAAATATGGTCGCTCCAGGCAATACCTGGAATCCAGCCGAAAGCGGCCGCTGTTTCCAGCAGAAAATCCGAATGCCTGCGAAATGCCCTTTCCGCCCGGCGCATCACATGGCGCGAAGTGATGTTGGAAACAAAGGCGATGAAATTGGCGCGATCAGGATGGAAGTATTTGAACACAGGCGGGTATTCCTGGCTGCCGGGTTCGTCACGGTAATAGCCCAGCATCTCCAGCGAAATCATCAGCCGGATGTTTTCCTTGCGCTTGCGTGCCGCGCGGGCATAGACTTGGCTGCCCATCTCGCCCCAGAAAAAGAACGGCGGTTCCTCGTTTGCAAACGCCACCAGCTTCAGCGTGCGGCCGGGTGCAAAACCCTTCAGCAGCCGCGCAATCTCGATCAGGGCGGCTACTGCGCTGGCGTTATCATCCGCACCCGGGCTTTTCCACACCGTGTCGTAGTGCGCGCCCACCACAAGACTTTCATCCGGCCAGCGCTGGCCAGGCAGGATTACTTCGATATTGGCACTTTCAACACCCCGCGCCAGGTATGTCTGGCGGGTTACTGCATAGCCCAGGCCGGCGAGTTCGGATTCGATATAGTTTGCCGCCGCATGCAGTTCGGCTTCGCGATACACGTTGCGCTCGCCAATTTCATCGGCCAGCACCTGCACATGTTTACTGACTTTCCGTTCAAGAAATTCGCTCATGCCCCGCCTTGCTGACTGAATGATTCAGCATAGCGCAAGGGCGCTTGAATTCTTATGGCAGGAAGCTGTTCAGCGCAGATAGGCTTCGACAACATAGCGCCGCATCATGCGATGGGCGGAAAAGAATGACGCGCTCTTGCCGATTGCGCCTTTCATCACGTGAATCCAGCCGGGGCGATCCTCGTAGTATAGCGGCAGCACCTTGTTTTCAAGCTTGTCGTAGAGTGAATGCGAATCACTATCTTCGATACTGGTGCCGTCTCCGATGGCCCAGCCGTTCACATCCTCGATGCAGCCCTCGCTCCACCAGCCGTCGAGGACGCTCAGGCTTGGAATACCATTGAGCGCTGCCTTCATGCCGCTGGTGCCTGAGGCTTCCAGTGGCGGCAGCGGCGTGTTCAGCCAGACATCCACGCCCGAAACCAGTGCAAGCGCCTTCTCCATGTTGTAGTTGGGCAGATAGGCAATGGCGATGTGAGGGGCGAGTTCTCGCATGTGCCGGTATAGTTGCTCGATCAGTTGCTTGCCCTGGTAATCATGGGGATGGGCCTTCCCGGCCAGCACCAACTGGAAGGGGTAGTGTTTTGCAATGGCCTTCAATTTTTCCAAGTCGGCAAAAAGCAGATCGGGCCGCTTGTAGGCCGTCATGCGCCGGGCAAATCCGAGTATCGGTATTTCAGGTTTGAATGACATACCGGTCTCCGCTGCCACTCGCTCGATGAGTTCGAGCTTGGCCGCGTAATGCGCATCCCAAATCGACTCATCGGGAATGCGGTCAGCGCGAATCAGCGCGGCGCTCTCGTGGTACCAGCCGGGCGCATAGGCGGTAAAAAGTTCAGCAAAGCGGGGATGGCACCATGTGCCGGGATGAATACCATTGGTAACGGCATGCACCTGGTAGTCAGGGTAGAGTTTTTGCGAGACTTCTGCATGGCGTTTGGCCACGCCGTTCACGAATTCACTTAGAGAAAGCGCTACGTGGGTAAGATTGAGCTGGTTCTGTCCATTCAGCTTTCGCACAATTCCAAGCTCGGGGCTGTCGCCAAGCGCATGCTCAACCATGTCATAGGGGAACTGGTCATGCCCGGAGGAAACCGGCGTATGGGTGGTGAACACACACGTTTCCCTTAGTCTGGGAATATCGTAGGCTATTTCGCCAGCATGCACATCCTGCGGCGGGTAGGCAAAACGCTGCAAAAGGGGCAGGGTCAAAAGCGACGAGTGGCCCTCGTTCATGTGGTATTTGCGGATGCGGAATCCAAGCGCTTCCAGCATGCGCATGCCGCCAATGCCGAGTACGATTTCCTGCTTCAATCGATAGTTTGCATCGCCGCCATAAAGGTAATGCGTAATTTCGCGATCCTCGGGAGAATTTATCGGCATATCCGTATCGAGCAGAATCACGGGCTGCTTGTAGCCCGTGCATCCCTCGACCACATACAGCCAACTACCCAGCCATACCTCGCGGCCATCGATTGGCACCGCTACTGAAGCCGGCAGGCGCATGGACGAAGACGATGGATCCCAGGTATCGGGGCTTTCGCTCTGGCGGCCTTCAGCATCCAGTGTCTGATGAAAATATCCCGCTCTGCTTACCAGCGTAACGCCAACCAGCGGCGTCTCAAGGTCTGCTGCGGCACGCACTGTGTCGCCGGCAAGAATGCCCAATCCGCCAGCATAGGTGGGGATTGCCGGTGCCAGGGCAATTTCCATGGAAAAGTACGCAACGCGCTCTTCCCGTGTCAGGTCACCGATCAAACGAAATTGGGGCAGCATATGAAGAGGCTAAAAGAGTTCAATTCGGACAAGGCATGACATTGATTGCTATCAAGTCAACATGCATGACAAAGCCCCGACAGCCGTCTCTTGCAAACTGTAAAAATCAGAAAGCTGTTATGAATATAGACAGTCTGGTTCATTTTTTAACCTAAAAGCTTTTGCCTCAGTTCAAACAAGGTATCGCCAATCTGGTGGAGGGTGACGGGCTTGTGCTCGTGCCCGTGCTGTGTGTGTGAAACACGACCCTCGTCGATGCCCAGAAAGCGTATGCCCAGTTCGTCCAGGGCGTTGCGCATTTCCTTCAGTACCGGGTCCGAGGTGGCAGGGTCGGCCAGCAGGCGGATCACTTCAATGACAGCCTTCAGGTCGCAACGTCCAGTGGACGCTGTGATTAAGGCAAGCGCTCTCCACAGCGGCAGGCGCTGTGCATGCTTGTGCAAATGCGGGATCTCCAGTCGGCCATGCAGAAGTGCCGCCATCTGTGCGGCATAATGCGCACCGGCACTTTCTGACGCAAGCAGCATCATCGGCTCGTGCGCGAGGCGAGCGCCTTGAGCATCGCCGCGATCGATTTCGGCTATCGCCAGCAATGCCAGTCCCCATGCCGGGCGATGCCCCTGCAACTCTTCATCCAGCCGCTTATCGCCGGTAAGGAACAAATCGGCATACAGGTCGGCCAGCGGCGGCGTTGTCGACCACAGCACATGCGCCAGTGGGGTGGTGGGTTCGTGTCCGCGCATCTCGTGCCAGTGCAGTTCGCACAAGTCGCTTAAGGACTGCTGCAAGGCAAGGCGTTTTGCTTCGGGCATGTACCCGAGCAGACGCTCGGCTTCGAAAGCGATAAGAGACAGTTTTGTCATAACCGGTGTATGGGGCAAGCTCCGTTCCTATCAACAAGTATAGGGTGCCGGAGACAAAGGCCAAGGTACCGGGGAAGGGAGCTTACTTGCCCAGGTAATCCTTCTTGCCAAGTTCCACTCCGTTGTGGCGCAGCATGTCGTAAGCCGTGGTGATGTGGAAATAGAAATTGGGCAGCACGCGGTTAAGCAGGTATGGCTGGCCTTTGAAAGTCAGCGTCGTTTCTCCGCGTTTGATGTTGACTTCCTTTTCCTCGGTGCCGTCGATCTGCGCCGGCGCAAAGCTGTTTACGAACTCAATGGTCTTGTTCACCCGCTCGATCAGCTCGGGAAAAGCCTGCTCGTTGTTTTCGAACTTGAGCGGCTCGGCTCCGGCCAGGTAAGCGCTGCCATTTTTTGCAGCATCGGTTGCAATATGGATCTGTTTCCAAAACGGAAACATGTCCGGGTAGAAGCGAAACTGGGTCAGTGCCGCCGGATCGATCTTCTTCTCTTCGCAATGTGCCGCCGCCTTTTCCAGGATTGCGACAAGATTGGTCAGCATGCGGGTAAACACTGGAACGGAAATCTGATACATCGAGATGGGCATAATTGCTCCGTTAAGACTTGCAAGGAAAAAGAAATACATGGCCAACAAGTTGGCACAAGGTAGTTACCTGTCGCCGCAGCTGATTCTTTCTTCGCTAAAGTGGCGGCGGAAATTGTTCCAGCCGTCGGTCTGCAGGGTCTCGTTGTAATACTGCGTCGCCGCGTCGTAGTCGTAGCTGCGCGTGGCATTCAGGTCGCGCCTAAGCCACTGGCGAAAAACCATCTTCTGGATATCCGTAGCGCCGCCGCCATTGTTTTCGACGTTTTGGCTGATGGTGGCGCAGGTATGCGCCAGGGTCTTGGGCAGTTCGTCGACCATGCGACAGTAGGTCAGGGTGTTTTCCCTGATGCTGTGCAGCCAGTTGGTGTAACGCCAGCCTTCGCGCCGATCGGGCTCATCTTTTACGACATCCTGGGGCTCGGGCAGTCCGGGCCTGCGCGTGCTCTCGGTCGGCTGGGTAGACGGCAGGGCATTGATCTCGCGGTCGAGCCTGGCCTTGGCCGCCTCCAACTCATCCCAACTGCTTTCCTGGCGCGCTTGGCAGAACGCCGCAGTATCTTCCAGCGCTCGCAGATAGGCTTCTATTTCCTCAGTTTTGCCGACGAGTGCGCAATCGCCCTGCTTCATATCGTACACAGGGGGCGGGAGGTTGATCGGGGTGGCAGTAACGCTCGGGCAGGACAAAACCTCGCCGGGTATTTCAATAATCCGTGGGGGTTCAATAAAAACCGGCCTGGTGACAGGGGCTGGTGGCACAGCCTGCTGCGCAAGTCCGGTGTCCTCGACGGCAAGCGCAGAGCCGGCATTTAAAAAAACAGCAAAAAGAATCCCTGCGCTTGTTGCGCCTTTGATCATGCCGCTACCTTCTCAAATGCCTGGTGGACAACTTACTTCTGGAAGTGGGTTTTGGCCTTGTCGTAAGCCTCTCGCATGGAAGCCCATGCGCTATCGGCACCGGCTTTCAACTCTTTCCAGGCATCTTCGCTGCTGGCTTGCACTTCCTTGAGCTTGACTGTGGCGTCATCGCGCTTCTTGCGCAGGTCGTCCATCGTCATTTCGTAATTGATCTGCATGTCGTTTTTCTTGGCGCGGGCCTTGTCCTCCCACTTGGCGATGTCGTGGTTCCACTCGTCCAGCTTGTTCTTGAGTTGTTCGACGTATTCATTGCGGGTGGTCATGTTTTTCTCCTGGGTTGGTTAAGCGAACGACATGTTTACCTGTATCACACTATAAGCTTATGAAAAAAATCCGTCTTTTACGAATTGCGGCCACAGTTGTCCCATATCAACCTCATCAGCAACGTGCAGCCAGTCTGCTATTTGAGCAAGCCGTGCTTTAGTCAGGCCGTTTTTCAGGCCAATTGAATTTGGCAGGGATGTCCTTGCCCCAGATGTCCAGACAAGGGTAACTCTCACCCCCTTGGCTGTTTACTCCGCCTGCATAGTGCGGGCACGCCTTGGTTTCCAGCGTGGCAAAAGCAACGACTCCATTGGGGTCGAACCGGATGATCAGGCGCCGGTAATACGCACCTTCCACAAGGACGCCGCCAGCCCCGCTGCCAGCAGCCATGACAAATGCCACGCCACCCTGGCTTTTGCCGTAGCCATACACCACCCAGCTGTCATCAATTGCAACGGCATCCGGTTCGCCCAATCTCATGAACACATCCTCACGTGTGGTTTTTCTCTCTTGGATGAAGGCCGGTACCATGTCTGCCACGTTTTCGCGTGTGCCAAGCGAGTGGGGCGGAATCGGCACCGGGCAGGCCGTCAGCAGCAAGGTAGCCATCAGGATGGCAAGGGCAGTCTGGCAGGCGCGCATGATGCTGTCCGCTTAGGGCGTGTATGCCTCCTGCACCCTGACCAAGGAATGCCTGCGCAAGATGCCTCTTTCATCGAAAGACAACACCAGGCTGTATTTGCCCGACCAGCCTTTACTCTTGGCACCCTTGATGGTGTAGCCGCCTTCGTCCTCGTTCAAGCGATAGGTGAAGATGCGGCCGTCTTCATACGTAGAACTCGGTTCGGCCAGGCGAAGGAAAACTTCTTCCTTGGTGGTCTTGCCATCCTGCAAAAAATCCAGCAAGTCATGCTTGCCGATAGGTGTGGTCGAACATGCGCTCAGTAATGCCAGCAATCCGGCCATGATCAGCACCTGTGCTTTGCGCATCTCCATGGA
>JAHENE010000033.1:6329-12721 GCA_024643305.1 Thiobacillaceae bacterium
GCAAGAAATCCAGCAGGTCGTGCTTGCCGATGGGCGGCGTGCTCGCGCAGGCGCTCAGCAAAACCAGCAGCCCTGCCATGATCACCACCTGCGCTTTGCGCATCTCCATGGACCACCTCTTTCCCAACATTTCCTATTCAACTATAAGCAATTCAAGAATTTTATAATTGCTTCTTGCAACAAAAAAGGGCCTCGAACGAGGCCCTTAAATTAATCAAAAATCCTTAAAGGATTAGAAGTGCATTGCGATACCAACCGTTACGGTATGGGATGAAAGTTCGACGGCTGTCGGACCGCAAGTCGCGCAGGTCACATTGGCCTCATCGTAATCGGCATAGCGATATTCCAGACGGCCGCTCAAGTTATTGCCGATTTTGGTCTGCACGCCGGCACCCACGGTCCATCCCACTACAGTGTCGTCTGCCTTGGGTCCGCTTCCGTAAGTACTCGGCGAATAATAGTGGCTGGTGAGTTTTGTCCAAGTGGCGCCGGCAAGGCCGTAGACCAGGAAGTTGTTAACCGGCACCCCCAGTTTGGCGACCAAAGATGCTTCCCAATCCTGTTCGGTTACTAGGTATTCGGGGGCACCTACGGAATTTTGTCCATCAGCGTCGCTCCAGTTTGCCCCGGCTTCAAAACCAAGTACCAGATTGTTCGCGAGGTTCATGTTGTAGCCAGCGAAAGCGCCAAGGACGGCGCCATCAACATCACCGTCTGGCACCGGGCCGTAGTTCGGGATGATTTGTTTCACATCGCCCCAGGAATATCCTGCCTGCAGACCAGCATAGGGACCAGCCCAGTTCGGACCAGCTGCCACGGCTGTTCCAGATAGCATCATTGCACCAAGAAGTGCGGAACGGATTTTCATGTCAACTCCTAAAAGACAATTTATTATTGATACACAAAAAACAACCCAACTTATTAATATTCTTCGGCCGGCACTCAACTGCCAACGCTTTAGTTTTTCTGTAACTCTGAATACTTGGTTGTTATTCAAGACTATTTACGCACATAGGGTAATCATTAGCAATATGCCATTTGGCCAATATGGCCTATTTGCAGGCTATTCAACGTGAATGTGTTGTCGGAAAACAACTTGCTGCACCCAATTCTGATTTCTTGCCAACTCAACTCCCATCCGCCGGCATTGCGCAGCCAGCCCCCTCATGCCGTGGGTTGTTGAGCTCGCGGCTTACTTCCCATTCCGTCAGCAAACTCTCCGGCGCGGGCACCAGCAGTTTTTTCAAACTGGCGGTGTCGTGGTTGTCGGGGTCCAGCCAGGCGTTGTAATCCTTCGCATCCAGTATCACCGGCATGCGCTCGTGCAGGCGCTTCATGAACTGGTTGGCCTCGGTGACGACGATGCTGCACGACAGCACCTCGCCTTCCGGTCCGTTCCAGATGTCCCACAGCCCCGCCATGGCAAAGGGCGCACCGTCCGCGCGGCTGATGTGGTGCGGGCGCTTGATGCCGCCGGCCTCGTGCCATTCGTAAAAGCCGTCGGCCGGGATCAGGCAGCGGTGATGCTTGAAGGGGTGGCGGAAGGCCGGCTTGCTGTCCACCGTCTCGGCACGCGCGTTGATGGTGGAGTAGTGCTTGTCGCCTTCCTTCGACCACGACGGAATCAGCCCCCAGAGCGCCATGCTCAAGCGACGACCGGCAGGCGAGAAGCGGATGATGGCGATGTCCTGGCTGGGCGCAATGTTGTAGCGCGGCTTCAGCTCCGGCGCTTCAGTCAGGTCAAACGCCTCTTTCAGCGCCTTGGGGTTTTTCAATGCAAAGCGGCCACACATCCCGGTTTACTTTCGGCCCGGGAGATCGATCTCGACAGACAGCCCGCCCATAAAGCGATCGCGGCCGATATTCATGCTGCCGCCATAAAACTGGACGATGTCCTTGCAGATGGCTAGCCCCAAGCCATGTCCCGGGGTCGATTCGTCCAGCCGCACCCCGCGCTGCTTGATGACCGTGACCATTTCATCCGAACAACCCGGTCCGTCATCCCCGACGTAGAGATGAATCCCGCCGCCTTTGATCTCGCGTACCTTGATGATGACCTTGCGTTTCGCCCACTTGCAGGCGTTGTCAGCCAGGTTGCCGAGCAGTTCAAGCATGTCCTCACGATCGTAGGGTACCAGCAGGTCAGGTGCATCGAAGGATATCTCCAGATTCTTTTCGCGATAGATGCTGGTCAGCGCCTTGACCATATCCTCGAGTTCAGTAAGCATGTTTGTGTGCGCGCCCGTGCGGCCCACACCCGCCAGCCGTGCGCGCTTGAACTCAAGTTCCACGCGATCGCGGATGGCAGAAGCTTGTATTTTCAGTGCGTCCCGCTGCTCGGGAGACAGGTGTGGGTCATCCGCCATACGGTACAGGACGGCCAGCGGGGTCTTGATTGCATGTGCAAGATTACCTACTGCGGTGCGGGACTGTTGTAGTCGTCGCTGCAGTAGCTCAAGCAGGTGATTGACTTCATCAACCAGTGGACGAATTTCGCCCGGCACCTCGCCCTGTATGCGTCCCATATCGCCATGACGAATGCCACGCAGCTGTTTTTGCACACCTGACAACGGCTTGAGCTCGAGTCTGATGATGATAATCTGCACAAGCACCGTAGCGAGCAGCAGGGGGAGGATCAGAGTTAGCGAGGACAGGCTTTCAGATTTGATCTGTGCGTTTATTTCACTGAGTTCCTGACCGACGGTGACGCTGACATGGTGATCCAACCAAATATTCCCTTGCATCATTGCAAGTACGCGTTTGCCGTTAGGGCCAGCAATTTCCTTGCTCTTGCGTATACCCGGCTCGACTGCCGTAGTCTGCAGGGTCTGGCTGCCAAGTGAGGGTGAGGTATAGGCAGGCTTGCCGTCCACAAACAACATGATGTAGTGACCGGAGTTCAACTCGCGATAGACTGGTTCCAGGGAATCTTCGTTGATCTTGAACTCGCCATCCGGAGTGGCGCGGATACCTTCCAACAGGCTCTCGCCGTCCTGGGCCAGATACTTGTACATCTGGTCCTTGGCGACCTTGGTGATGGCGTAGTGCAGCGTGAACCACTGACCGACAAAGACCAGCAGCAGGATAAAACTGAGCCCGAGGATGAGCCGAACCTTAAGTGTGCGCATGTGGAATCCTATTCCTTTCTGGGAGCGAACACGTAACCCTGCCCTCGACGAGTGGCAATCATGTCCTCGCCAAGCTTGCGCCGCAGGCGGTTGATATAGACCTCAATGACATTGCTGTCGTGTTCCAGCTCTGATTCGTAAACGCTTTCTGCCAGAAAAGTCTTGGTGATGATCTTGCCTGGGTGCAGCATGAAGCAGCGCAAGAGGCGGAACTCGATGGCTGTCAGGGCCTCAGGTCTTCCATCGCCCACTTGGACGGTCTGGAGCTCCTCGTTCAGACGGATTCCCTGACATTCCAGCGCCACTGGCGCCTGGCCGTGGCTGCGCTTTAGCAGCGACATGATGCGGGCGATCAGTTCCTCGATGTGAAAGGGTTTGCCGAGGTAGTCATCGGCACCGGCCTTGAAGCCGTCGACGCGCTCATGCCAGGCATCGCGCGCAGTCAAGACGAGTACGGGCAGGAGGTTATTGGATTTGCGCCAGCTGCGCAGGACATCCAGCCCCGAAAGCTCGGGCAGCCCAAGGTCCAGCACGGCAAGGTCGTAGCGTTCTGTCGCGCCCATGAACTCGCCTTTCATGCCATCGTGCGCCACATCGACCGCAAAACCGGCCGCAGTCAGGTCGCGCCGCAGCGATTCGCTCAGACTTGCGTCATCTTCCACAACCAGGATCTTGATGGCCTGCCTCCTTCCTCATCTCGTTCAGGCGGGTAAGGCTTATTGAATCACTTTTCGCGCCCGGCGTTTTTCGGGCGTAGCAAAGATGCAACAACGGCTGCGCCGAAGTGCCCATTTTCAGGTTCATTTTATCTTCGTCTGTTAAAAAGTGAGCCATGGATGCCATTGGCATACTTTTTTAGAGGATGTCTTCATGAATACACAGAACGAAAAACTGAATACTGCGATCTACCTGGACATGGGCTACGGTACTGGCGGTACCGGCATGCCCTGCCGCTTCTGATCGAGTGGCAGACGGGCAAAATTTTCTCCGCATCGACTAGGGCTACCCCTCCGCCCGAGGTCGAAATCCCTAGGGCGGGGCAGGCCTGAGCATCAGGCTTTGCTCCGCCCCTTTTTTTGTCAACTCGCCCTCGGCAGCTCGTGCCACTGGTTCGTATAGCTCGGCGACTTGTGCCCTCGCTTCATGTGCCAGGATTTGCTCACGCCTTCGGCCGCCAGCTTCAGCGTGCCACTGCCCCATAGCGCATTGGCGCGGTCGATCACTTCCATCAGCGCCGGGCGCTCGCGGTTGCCGGGCCCGAACAACACCCCCTGCACCTCGGCAGCGGGGGAGAGCTCCATCAGCATCACCCCCGCCTTCTGGTAGGCATAGCCCGGTTTGAAAATCCGCTTCAGCCCCCACAGCGCGGCGCGGGTCAGGCGCATGGTGTCGCTGGTCGATTGCGTCAGCGGCACCGCAATCGCGCGCTGGTACTGGGGCTGTTTTTCGCTGAAGGGGTTGGTGCGGATGTATACCTCCACCGCGCCCGCCACCGACTCCTGCGCGCGCAGCTTCTCGGCCGCGCGGGCAATGTAGGTGGCCACCGCCTCTTCCAGTTCGGGCAGGGTGGTTACGTAAGTACCAAAGGAGCGCGAAGAGATGATCTGTTTCTTGGCTGGCGCCAGCTCTTCCAGCCCCAGGCACGACACCCCGCGCAGTTCCATCAGGGTTCTTTCCAACACAACCGAAAACTGCCGGCTGATGGTGCGCGCATCGGCATCGCGCAGCTGCTTTACCGTGCGGATGCCCACGTCGTTCAGCCGCGCCGTCAGCTTTCTGCCCACGCCCCAGATTTCTTCCACCGGCAGGCTGGCCAGCAGTGCATCAAATTCGCTTTTGCCAAGCCGGCCAAAGTCGCACACGCCGTCTTTACCCGCCAGATTCTTTTTGGCGCAATGGTTGGCCAGCTTGGCCAGCGTCTTGGTGGGGGCAATGCCCACGCACACCGGGATGCCTACCCACTGCTTCACCTGCTCGCGCATCATCTTGCCGTGCGCCGCCAGGTCATAATGGCCAAAGCCATCCATGCCCAGAAAGCACTCGTCGATGCTGTAGATTTCCTGCTGCGGCGAATAGCGGCCCAGCACCGACATCATGCGGTTGCTCATGTCCGCGTACAGCGTGTAGTTGCTGGAATAGGCCACGATGCCGTGCCGGCGCGCCAGGTCCTTCAGCTTGAACCAGGGCTCGCCCATCTTCACCCCCAGCGCCTTCACCTCGGCGCTGCGCGCCACCACGCAGCCGTCGTTGTTGGACAGCACCACCACCGGCCGGTCTTCCAGCGCGGGGTTGAACACCCGCTCGCACGAAACATAGAAGTTGTTGCCGTCCACTAGAGCAAAGCTCATGGTTGACCTCGGCGAGCGAATGGCATCACTTCAACTTCTGGATAATGCTGGTCACCACGCCCCACACCGTCAGCTCCTGTCCCTCCTTGAACTCGATGGGCGCATAATCCGGGTTCTCGGCAATCAGCCTTATCTTGCCGCGGCGCTTCTCCAGCCTTTTAACCGTCAGCTCGCCATCCACCACCGCAATCACAATGTCGTTGTGCTGCGGCTCCAGCGCGCGGTCCACTACCAGCAGGCTGCCTTCCTGGATGCCGGCGCCCGTCATCGAATCGCCCGCCGCCTGCACAAAAAACGTGGCCTCGCGGTGCTCGATCAAGTGCTCGTTCAAATCCAGCCAGGCCTCCACGTAGTCGTCCGCCGGCGAAGGAAAGCCCGCCCGCACCCGGTGGCCAAACAAAGGCACTTTCAGCGGCACTGGCATGGGGGAGGGCAGCAGGGCGCCTTCCGGCAGCTCGGCCAGCGCCTGCACCGCCGGCAGCAGCCGCGCCGGCAGGCGGATTACCTTGCTGGGCTCGCCTTTGGGGCGCCCGGCGCCAGGGCGGACCCCGCCGTGGGCGGGTTTGGGTGGGGTGGTTTTGGGGTTACGTGCCATTCTTGAATTATGTAACATAATTCAAGAATGGGGAACTGTTGATATAGGGCTTAAACTACCCGCCCACTCGCAAACAATACGCTGACGTTGAGCGGAATGCCTTGCTCGGTGCGCAGGGCGTTGATCTCATTGAGGTGTTCTTGTTTGAATTGGGCGAGCTGGGGTTCGCTCAGTTGCGCGACCAGGCCGCGAAAGCCGGCGTACCAGATGATGCGCCACCAGTCTTCGGCGTCTTTTAGCGGGTAGCCGATGTCAAAGCGCTGGGTTTGCACATTGGCCAGGCCGGCCAAGGTGAAGAGGTCGTGGATCTGGTCTTCGGTG
>JAHENE010000034.1 GCA_024643305.1 Thiobacillaceae bacterium
GGCTCGTTCATGGTCACCCCGGCCAGATGCTGGGCCATCTCCATGGTAATGCGGTTATGGGTAATGAACAGGAACTGGGTCTCGGCCGACATGCGCTTGACCATTTCGGAGTAACGCACGGTGTTAGCGTCGTCCAGCGGCGCATCGACTTCATCCAGCAGGCAGAACGGCGCCGGGTTGAGTTTGAATAGCGCGAACACCAGTGACAGTGCTGTCAGGGCCTTTTCGCCACCGGAAAGCAGGTGAATGCTGGAATTCTTCTTGCCGGGCGGCTGGGCGATGATCTGAACGCCTGCATCCAGCAGTTCTTCGCCGGTCAGCACGAGTTCGGCGCGGCCGCCGCCAAAAAATTGCGGGAACAACTCGCCAAGGTTGGTATTGACAGTATCGAAGGTGGCCTTGAGCAGTTCTCGGGTTTCCTGGTCGATTTTCTTGATTGCCGATTCAAGCGTATTGGTCGCCTCAAGCAGGTCGGCATGCTGATTCGCGAGATACGTGGAACGCTCCTGTGCCTCGGTCAATTCATCGAGCGCGGCCAGATTGACCGCCCCAAGTGCCGTAATCTCACTGCTCAAGTGGTTGATTTCACTCTGTAGCGGACCGGCCTTGGGCGAAGTTTCCTCGTATTTGACGCGCAACGCTTCCTGATCAGCCTGGGCCTGGGTGAGGTTTTCCTCAAACTGGGTTTCGGTGAGCAGCAGTTCCTGGTCTTTCAGGCGAAGCTGCTCCATGCGCTCGCGCATTGGGGTGAGCCCCTGTTCGCACTGGATGCGGGACTCGTCTTCATTGCGCAGGCGATTGGTGATTTCTTCCAGCGCATTGCGCGCGCCAGTCAAAGATTCTTCGCGCGCTACCCGGCTGGCAAGGGCGTTTTGCAGTCCTGTTTCGAGCGGCGCTTCGTCCAGGCCGAACATTTCCTGCTGCAGTGTTGCCAGCGATTGCGAGGACTGGCTTTTTTCTTCTTCCAGATTGACAAGAAGTGTAGTCAGCTCATTGATCTTGTTGGTCGCCGTAGTCTCAATAAAGCGGGTTTCCTGCAGGCTGCGCTCGGCTTCGCGCTGGCCTTCGCGCGCTTCGTGCACGGCGCGATCGGCAATATCGCGTGCCTGGCGGGCTTCATAAACACGCTCGCGAGCAAAGTCGATTTCGCTGCGATGGTTGCGCAGGCGTTCGTCGGTGGCTTCCGATTCCTGGCGCTCGTAGGTCAGGCTGTTCTCGATTTCTCCAAGCTCGCTTTCAATTTGGCCGCGTCGCTGGGTGACGCGCTCGACCGCCTGCTGGAAGCGCAACACCTCCATCTGCACGGTCTGATGGCGGCTCTGGGACTGGTTGACCTGCTGCCGGAGCTGCTGGAGGGCCTGTTGTGCCGTTGCATAAGCTGACTGCGCATCCTGCTGAGCCTGTTCCAGTTGGCTAACCTGATTTTTTTGTTCGTCAAGTTGACGGCCAAGCTTTTCAATATCGCGGCTGCGCGCCAGCACGCTTTCCACTGCGGTGTGCGGGCCGTGAAAAGTGACGCTGTGGCGGGTAAATACATGGCCCTGCGGGGTAACCAGGCATTGGCCAGCTTGCAGTTGGCCCTGGCGCAGGCGCGCATCCCCGGCGTTTTCGGCGGTCAGCACCCCAGCAAGCCAGTCATGGAGGACGCCGGGCATCGAACCGGATTTGGCGCGAAGCTTTTCCAGCAGGCTACCGGCAGTGGTCGGCGTGCTCTCCCCTACCGCTTCGAATACGGTCATGCGCGCGGGCGGGCTTTCAGTAAACCAGCTGTCTCGTGCACCGGTCTTGATTGCCTGCAAGCGCTCTCGCAGGACAGCTTCCACAGCAGCTTCCCAGCCGGGTACTACGTCCAGGTTCTGCCAGATGCGTGAGGCATCGTTCAGGTTTTGTTGAGAGAGCCAGCCGCCCAGTTTTTCGTCAGCCTTGAGGCTTTCCTGCAATTTTTGCAATGCAGCGAGTTCGGCTTCCAGGCGGTGCAATTCACGTCGGGCCTCGTCGAGCTTGTGCAAAGCTGAATTACGCGCTTCATCCAGCGCGGGTAATTCCGAATCGCGGCTTTCGAGTTGGCCGCGTGCCTGAGCCAGCGATTCAGTGAGGTTGGAGAGCTCCGCTTCCTTTGCTGACAGGGCCGCGGAATCGGGTCTGGGCAACTGGGCCAGTTCCTTGTCCAGGCGCTCTTTGCGTTCTTCGAGTTGCTGGAGGGTCTTTTTAGCATGGGCCAGATGGGTTTCGTCCACTTGGCGGTTTTGCTCGGCATTGGACAGTGCGCTCTGGGCTTCGCCCACGGCCTGCTGGGCCTGCCTCAAGGCTTCTTCTTTCTCGGGCAGGTGCTGTTGAGAAGCAGCGGCAAGTCGGGCCTCGGCCTGGGCCAGCAGATCGACCAGGTTGGTCAGCCGCTCGCTATGCGCAGCCTTTTCACCCACGGCGGTGGCGATACGCTCGTTCAGTGACTGGTTGCGGGTTTCCAGTTCAGCCTGCTGGCGCGATAGGCGCTCGCGCGTTGTGCGCTGATGCTGCAGTGCCTGTTCGATGCGGGATACCTCGGACTGCGCCGCGTAGTACTCGCCCTGCAGCACATTGAAGCTGTCCTGCGAGGCATAGTGTTCGTTGCGCGTGGTTTCGAGCTGGGCTTCGATTTCGCGCAGGCGCGCGGTTTCGGCTTCCAGACGGTTGCCGGCCTCGCCCAGATCGCGTGCCAGGCGACTGCGCGCAGTCTGCGCATCGCGCTTTTTTGCGTACCACAGCATGTGCTGTGATCCGACAAGTTGTTCCTGGAACGTCTTGTATTGTTTGGCTACTTCGGCCTGGGCAGCCAGTTTCTCGATCTGCTTGTCGAGCTCCTGACGGATGTCTTCCACGCGGTTCAGGTTGCCGCGCGCATCCCTCAATCTAGCCTCGGTTTCCTTGCGCCGCTCTTTGTACTTTGAAATGCCTGCGGCTTCTTCCAGGTAGGCGCGCAACTCCTCCGGCTTTGCCTCGATCACGCGCGAAATCATGCCCTGCTCGATGATGGCGTAGGCGCGAGCACCAAGACCGGTGCCCATGAACAGGTCGGCGACGTCGCGGCGGCGCACATGCAGGTTGTTGATGTAGTAACTGGAATCGCCGTTGCGCGTGAGCACGCGCTTGACGGAAATTTCCCCGTATTGCGACCACTGGCCCGCCGCTTTGCCCTGGCTGTTGTCAAAAATCAGCTCCACCGAGGCGCGCGACACCGGCTTTCTGGCCGAAGAGCCATTGAAGATCACGTCCTGCATCGATTCGCCGCGCAGATGCTTGGCTGAAGACTCGCCCAGCACCCAGCGCACCGCGTCAATCACATTTGACTTGCCGCAGCCATTGGGGCCGACAACGCCCGTCAATTGCGCGGGAATGGGAATGGTAGTGGGATCGACAAAGGACTTGAAACCGGCGAGTTTGATGGATGTGAGACGCAAGGGACAGATCCTACTTATATAATGTTGCCAAACTACCCGGCCCCTCCTCCGAGGCCGGCTCGATTTTCACCCATTCTACTACGACCTAGCCATGCCCTCCTCACCTTCCAAAACACTTGAAACCTTTGCCAACCCGAAACCTGAGCGGGATTTTCATATCCATATGGAAGTACCTGAATTTACGTGCCTTTGCCCCAAGACCGGGCAGCCGGATTTCGCCACGCTTTACCTGGATTACATCCCGGACAAGACCTGCGTCGAACTCAAGAGCCTCAAGCTCTACATTTGGGGATTTCGCAACGAAGGGCACTTCCACGAGGATGTCACCAACCGCATCCTCGATGATCTGGTCAAGGTAACCAAGCCCAGGTTCATGCGGCTGACCGCCAAGTTCTACGTACGTGGGGGAATTTTCACCAATGTTGTGGCCGAGCACCGCAAAAAAGGCTGGAAACCAGCGCCGCGTGTGGAATTGAGCCAGTTCGAGTCACAGTCCAACACGCGTGGTTAAATATCTCCCTCTTCCCCCTCGGGAGAGGATTTGAGTGAGGAGCAATCATTGTTCTATCTCGGTCTGGATTTTGGTACCTCGGGCGCACGCGCTTGTGTGCTGAATCAGGCTGAGGAAGCCATTTACGAGGCACGGGCCTTTTATGCAGATCCAGCCGCACCAGAGTATTGGCGCGAAATATTGTATGAACTGATTCGCCATATCCCCGGGAACATTCGGGCTGATCTATCTGCGTTGGCCGTTGATGGCACTTCCGGTACGCTCTTTGCGACCGATGAAACCTTCGAACCTGTCAGCCCGGCACTCCTCTACAACGACGGGCGGGCAGTGGCAGAGTCGAAGGAAATCGACAACCCCCAATTTGGCCCCACCTCCGGCCTTGCCAAGCGCCTTTGGTTTGCAAGACACTTTCCCAATGCCGCTTTCTGCTTTCATCAGGCCGACTGGCTCACGGCTTTGCTAACCAGGAAAGGTGGGCTTAGCGATTACCACAATGCCCTGAAATCCGGCTTTGACGTGGAAAAACTGGCCTGGCCTGACTGGGTGAATCGTTTGCCTGGTAGCCATTGGCAGCAAAGGGTGTTGTCGCCCGGGGAAGCGATCGGCCCGTTTGATCCGGATATGGCAAAGCGCCTACACATCAATCCGGCATGTATCGTGCGTGCGGGAACTACGGACAGCATCGCCGCTTTCATGGCAGCAGGGATAAAGGAACCTGGCGAAGCCGTGACATCCCTCGGCACGACGTTGGTGTTGAAGCTCTTGTCCGAAAAACGCGTGGAAGATGCAGCCAGCGGGGTTTATTCACACCGATATGGAAAATTGTGGCTGGCGGGCGGTGCCAGCAATAGTGGTGGCGGGGTTTTGAAACGGTTTTTCACTGACAGGGAAATAGGGCAACTGAGTACTGCCATCGATACCAGCCAGCCCAGCGGCCTGGACTACTATCCCCTGCCCTGTCCGGGCGAACGCTTTCCGGTCAACAACCCGAAGCTTGCGCCGGATATGGAACCGCGCCCCGCGGATGACGTAAAGTTTCTGCACGGCCTGTTGGAAGGCATGGCAAGGATCGAGATGCATGGATACCGCAAACTCGTAGAACTGGGCGCCAATCCGCTCAAACGGGTCTTCTCATCGGGCGGAGGAGCTCAAAATGAAGCCTGGTGCAAGATTAGACAAACCTTACTGGGGGTGCCTGTTGAAGTGGCGAGGCACACCGAGGCCGCGTTCGGAACAGCTATGCTGGCAAGGCGGGGAAAGTCGTTGTTGCCGATTGGCTGATAACCACGGGTTTTCATGTATTCATGGTCATGAATAGTGACGGATTTCAATTTATGACCATAATTAGAAGTACGACCTAGCCAACACATCCAGAATGAATCGAAAAAAATCGCCAACGGGCAATGCAGGCGATCACCAGGGAACAACAGACAGACGTGCCGACAACCTCGATGCCCGTTTGCTTGATCTTGCCTTCGAACCCGTCATGGTTCGCCATTTCAATGGCGAGATTAGCTACTGGAACCGGGGTGCCGGCGAGCTGTATGGCTACAGCAGCGAAGAGGCTATCGGCGCTGTAAGCCATGACTTGCTCAAGACGGTTTTCCCGCTCCTGCGGCAGGATTTCGATAAGCAACTCGTCAAGGAAGGCGTATGGATCGGTGAATTGATCCATACCGCCAGGGATGGCCGGAAAATCATCGTTGAAAGCCGGCAGCAGCTATTCGAGCAACCCGACGGCAGGCGGCTGGTACTCGAAACCAACCGCGACATTACCACCCGCGAAACCCAGTACCGCACCCTGTTCGAAGGTATGCAGGAAGGCGCGGGGTTTTGCCGAATGATCTACGATGAACAGAGCCAGCCGGTTGACTGGGTTTATCTCGACGTCAATCCGGCACTTGAAAAAATATTGGGCATTGCCGGCATGACCGGGCAACGGAACAGCGATCTGTTTCCGGGGATGAAAGAATCCAATCCTGAGCTGTTCGAGACGTTTGGGCGTGTGTCCAAAACCGGCATGCCCGACACTCTCGAAGGCTATCTGCATGGGCTGGATATGTGGGTCTACCTCTCGGTCTTTAGCCCGGCCCGGGGTCATTTCATCGCCATCGGCAAAGATATCAGCGACCGTAAACGTCAGGAAGAGGAATTGTTCCGAAGCCGTAATCAGCTGAAATTCTTTGTCGAGCAAGTACCTGCCTCGGTAGCCATGCTGGACAAGGATCTTCGGTACGTGTCCTTTAGCCGCCGCTGGCTGGATGACTATGGCTTGGGCAATCAGGATCTGACCGGCCGCCATCACTATGATGTGTTTCCCGAAATCAGGAACAAACCCGACTGGCAGGCAGTTCATCAAAGGGCTTTGGCAGGCAAGGTAGAAAGGAACGATGAAGACCATTTTATTCGTGAAGACGGCACTGATTCATGGATAAGGTGGGAAGTGCGGCCCTGGCTTGATGTTGCTGGAGAAATAGGCGGCATATTGATATTTAGTGAGGACATTTCCCAACGCAAGAAGGCTGAAAGCGAGTTAAGACAAGTCAAGGAGCGGCTTGAGCATCTTCTTACAGCAGGACCGGCCGTCATATATGCCTGCAAGCCCGACGGGGATTTTGGCGCCACGTTTGTCAGCAATAACATAGAGAGCCAATTGGGATATGCGCCCGAGGAATTCCTGATCCAAAGCGATTTTTGGGCCGGACACATCCATCCGGACGATGCGCAGCGCGTGTTTGCAGGGTTGCCAAAACTATTCGAGACTGGACGTCACTCGCATGAGTACCGCTTTCTGCACAAGAACGGAACTTATCGCTGGATGCTGGATGAATTGCGCCTTGTTCGCGACGCGGATGGGAAACCACTGGAAATCATCGGTGCATGGCATGACATAACCGAACTCAAGCTTGCAGAGGAAGAATTGCGTGAAAACGAACAGAGCCTGAGGCTCTCGCTCGACGCTGCGAGAATGGGCATGTGGGACTGGAACCTCGGCACGGATGCGCTTTGGTGGGATGATCGGGAATACGAGCTCTTCGGCATTCTGCCCGGGGAGTTTTCCGGATATGCAGCACAGGCCTTCGAGAGAATTCACCCGGATGATCGTGAAAAGGCAAGAAAGGCTGTAATGGATGCGATCTCCGCGGGCGGGTTGTTTGACACGGAGTTTCGCGTCATCCATCCGGATGGAAGCATCCATTGGCTGGCCGCGCGCGGGCAAGGGGTTGCCGCTGGCGTGAATCGGATGGTAGGTGTGAATTATGACATTACCGGCCTCAAACAGGCTGAACGCGAACGTGACAAATACACCCGGATGGAAAACATGGCACAAATGCACCGCCTGCACATTGCCGGCGAGTTTGCTGCGCTTCTGGCACATCAGCTGAACCAGCCGCTGACGGCGATCAGGAGCTTTGCCGAGGCCGGCATTGCGCGATTGCGCAAGGGCAAGCTGGAACCCGAGCAGATGCGCGAAACGCTGAACGATGTGGTGACGCAGTCCGAACGTGCTGCAGGCTCGATCCGCGATCTGCGCAAATTCCTGGCGCGCCAGCCACAGGAAATGACTCCCGGTGACATCAATGCCGAAGTGAACGCTGCATGCATGCTTATGGATATCATGGCGCGCGGGCGCAAAATCAAAATCAAGCTGAATCTTGCCGTGGATTTGCCGCTGGTTTCCATGCGGACGTCGCAGATCGAGCAGATCATCGTCAACCTGATGGAAAACGCGATGGATGCGATCAACCAAGAAAAAGACAAGCCGAATGGCGGCAGCATCGAAATCAATACCCATCTGGACGCCGACAATCGCGAAATCGTCATCGATATTCTGGACAGCGGCCCAGGCCTTGATGAAGAGGCGGTAGGCCGGGTGTTCGATCCGCTTTACACCACCAAGAAGAATGGCATCGGCATGGGGCTGGTTATCAGCCGTTCGATTGTTGCAGACCATGGCGGACGCATCTGGGCGGAGCCCGGTTCGGGCGGACGCTTCTTCTTCACACTGCCGGTGCCAAAATGAATGGAACTGTTTATCTGGTCGATGACGACAAAGATGTTTTGCGCAGCCTGAAAGCCGTGCTTTCCTCCGAAGACTTTGATGTAAAAACTTTCGATACTGCCGAGTCGTTTCTTGAAAATTGCGATGAGCATAGTGCCGGCTGCATTGTGCTGGATGTGCGCATGCCGGGCATGGACGGACTGCAGACCCAGGAAGAGCTTTCAAGGCGGAAAATAAAAATGCCCCTCATATTTCTGACCGGGCACGGTGATGTGCCCATGTCGGTGCGCGCCATGAAGGGTGGCGCCTATGATTTTCTGCAAAAACCGGTTTCGGCGGATACCCTTATCGCGCGGGTGTATGGCGCCTTGCGGGAGGACAGCAAGATCCAGACAAAACAGGCGGAAACCGATGCCGCCCGCGAGCGATTAAGCAAGCTAAGCTCGCGCGAAGATGAAGTGCTATCCGTTTTGCTGGCAGGCAAAACCAACAAAGAAGCAGCAAGGATTCTAAATCTCAGCCCACGCACGGTAGAGATTCATCGCAAGAACATATTTGCAAAGACCGGGACCAAAAATCTGGTCGATCTCGGACATCTTTACCACATCGCCGACGGGACATAAGCGCTGCAACAAGTTTGCCTGTTTTTGCCTTATCCGCTGCCCCTTCAGTATTAGTACGTATATACCAACATTGATTCAGACGGTACCTTAAGTATCAAGAGGTACCTATATGATTTTTCTCAATCAGGTACCAAATACCAATAACGGACACAATTATTGAGGAAGATATGCCCATAAAAACCGGAAAGCCCGTAAAAAGATATCAGTCCAAGCAAAGCTCCTACACACCCTACACTGCACTGACGCTGGATGAGGACTGCCTCATCCATACTTATGGCGATGCCGCATCGAATTTGTTTGGCTATCCGGAAGATTCCATGCTCGGAGAGCCCATTGACAAGATTTTGCCGGCCCTGGGCTCCAAGCTTGAAGAAAGACTGACCCAGACAAGCTCCCCGATTCAGTTAAGGGAGGTCAGGATGCAAGCCCAACACGCTGACGGAAAAAAATTTCCCGTCTCGGTCGGCTTACGTCAGGATTACCAGCAAGGCTATTGCCGTCATGTCGTGCTGATCCGAAATCTGCAAGCGCGGCCCAAAGCCTGACCTGTCTTCTACTTAACGAAACGATATGCGCAACCTGAATCGCAGTGCCTATACCTATCGCAGGTTCCGTTCCCAGAACAAGGCAAAAAACGAGGCTTTGAAGGAATCAGCTGTCAAAACTGCTGGCGGCGAATTCGATTTTGAGTCTGCTGAGCCCAGTCAAATTCCGGGAAAGAACTGGCTGGACACCTTCCTGGGCGCCCTGCCCTATGGCGTCTTGCTGGTCGGCACAAAGGGCGAGATCCTGTTTGCCAATTCCGCATTCGGCAGTATTTGTGCATGCGATATCGATGCCCCTGGCTTTATGGGCATGGATGTGCAGCGCCTGCTTGTCAAACTGGGCGTTGAGCCGGGCGAGAAGGAAAGCTGCATTCCCCCAAGCGAAATCAAAACCAGCGAAGGCCTTGTCGTCGCGTGCAGCACCCACCCTCTCGACCATAGCCGGATTGAAGAGTCACCCGCCGTGGAGTTGTGGCTGTTCAAGGATGTTACTGAAGAGCGAGCTGCGGCTGACCAACTGGTTTACCTGGCTGAACATGATGTGCTGACCGGCTTGTACAATCGCCATCGCTTTCAGGAAGAGCTCTCTCATCAAATGAAAGTTGCCAGCCGCCAGAAAAGCGAACTTGCGCTTCTGTATATCGATCTGGACAACTTCAAGACCATCAATGACAGCATGGGGCACCGCGCCGGCGACGAACTGCTAAAGACCGTGGCTCAGAAGCTGTTGTCCCAGGTTCGCAGCAACGAGTTCCTGGCGCGTATCGGCGGGGATGAGTTCGCCGTTCTAGTTCCCTCGGCAAACGACCTGGCCGTGCGCAACCTGTCCAAACGGATTCATGATGCGGTCACTGACATGCCCGGTGGGCAGCTTGACCCAAACATGCGCATTAGCTGCAGCATCGGTATTGCCATGTATCCACGCGACGCCTCGTCGGAGAAGGATCTTTTGGCCCGGGCTGATGCAGCGATGTACGAGACCAAACCAAGTCGCCGCAAAACCCTGGCAATTGGATAAGAAAACGGGGGGCTTAACCCCCCGTCGGCAACCTCATCCGCCTTGCCGCAAAGTGACTCGTTTGGCCTGCAGCCCTTCGCCGCCAGCATCTTCCAGAAAGTGTACTTCGTCCCCTTCCTGCACCTGATCGAAAGTGCCATGCGCGAGGTTCGCGCCAGAGAAATAGTATTCCCGGCCATCCAGGCCGGCGATGAAGCCGTAGCCCTCCTCCGGTACCAGACGAGCCACTTGGCCACTTAACACCGGGTCATGCGCCTTGACCTCAAGCCGCTGCTTGCGGCCGAAATCTTCCAGCTTGCGGCGCGCGGCGTCGAAGGCGTCACGCAAGGCCACGTACACATCCTCGTCCTGTTGGCGGTCCACCACGATCTCTCCGCCGGGGACTGTCAGGTCGATACGGATATTGAAAGGTTTGCCCTTGTGCTGGTGCATGCCTGGCTGGTCGACAACCACCTTGCAGCCGATCAACGCCGAGTAGAACTGCTCAAGTTTGTCGACTTTTTCCCGGATATGATTTTCCAGTGCTGCGGAATGCGAAACTTCATGGAAGGTGATTTGCAGGGGAACTTGCATGATGGCTCCTTCTATTTGTTTGCCGGCCAGTGATTTAGCCGGTTTGATAAACGATTTGGTTAAAGGGTTGGCCGAGCTTCCTGGGCAAAGAGTCGTTCGTGTCTTTCCTGGCACACAAGGCAGCGCACGGCCGTTGGATAGGCGAGTAAGCGCGCAGGTTCTATATTGGCACCGCAATCCACGCAGAGGCCAAAGCCCTCGCTCTTTACTCGTGCAAAAGCCGCATCGATATCGCGCAATTCGTGAATCTGGCGGTCAGCCATGGTGATATTCAAGTCCGCAACTTCGTCTGCCATGGAGTAATCTCCGCTGTCGCCTGGCTCGCGCCTCATAAGCTCAATCAAATGCTGGTTTTCGCGCTGGTCAAACTCGTTGCGCACTTCCTCCAACAAAGCCAATTGCCGTGCGCGCAACTTTTCACTGATTTTTTCAAGGTCTTTGCGGCTTAAGTGGTTCATGTCATGCCTTTCATCATAAATACCCCTTTACTTAATGATAGAAAGCCTTGTCATTGAGGCAAGCATGGGATCCATTGATTTATGTTCTCCCCTGCCATGATTCGGTCCACTTTTCCTAAGTATTCCTACATATGGCGAACGCGGGTTTCAGTTCTAACCTTATTAATTCCATATCTGTACTTTCGATTACAAGAATTTATGGCAACGCTTTTTTAAGGCAATACGCTATGTGTAGTGGTTGCCGATTTTTTGGAGAGGTTTATGTCAAATAGCAGAAAGCGTGCTGACTCTGTTTCGACAGCAGCCCAATCCCAGGTCAAGTCATCTTCAATGCATGAGCAAATCGCCGCTCTGGCCTATCTCAAGGCCGAGGCGAGGGGGTTTTCCCCGGGGCGCGAGCTGGAAGATTGGCTTGAGGCGGAACAGGAAGTAAACGGCAGCGCTGCTTCGAAGCGCAAGCATTAACCCATTCACGCATTTTGTTTAAAGGACATGAAAATGCAGGCAGCCGTATCCCTTCCCACAGCAATCCATGAATCAATCAGACAAAATGTCCTGGCAACCATAGACCTTAACAATGACGGCTTGATCCAGGGATGCAGTTCTGCCTGCGAAAAGCTCTTCGGTTACCTCCAGGCCGATCTGCTTGGCCGGCACGTGTCCATGCTGCTGCCCAAGCTGGATGGCATGGAACTGGTCATTCGCAACGAGATCAACCCGCGCTTGAGGTATCTGAGCCACTGCGCCGTGCCATTTCTGGCCATGCGGTATGACGGCAAAAGTTTTGCCGGCGAAGTGTTTTTCAACCGTCTGTATGGCGGGGATTTTGGCCTGCAGTTGATTGTTCGCAAACTCGGCACGATCCAACAATAATTTCTATATTGAGAGTAACGAGGATGAAGGGTAAGAAAATTACCCTTGTTCTCATTCGTCCTTAAGCTTTCAGCAAAGGAGAAAATCATGGCACTGGTTAAATGGGAACCCTTCCGCGAACTGGAAGACATGCTGGACCGGTACAGCAGATTCAATTGGCCCATGCTCAGCCGCGAGGCCTTCAGCACGACAGAATGGGCACCAAGGGTGGACATTACCGAAACCGACAAGGAGTTCACCATCAAGGCCGAACTGCCCGAGGTGAAGAAGGAAGACGTGAAGGTGAATATCGAGAATGGCCAACTAAGCATTTCCGGCGAGCGCAAGCAGGAAAAGGAAGAGAAGGGCAAGAAATTCCACCGTATCGAGCGGTCCTACGGCAGTTTCATGCGCAGTTTCACCCTGCCGGAGAATGTGGATGCGGCCAACATCAAGGCAGCGTTCAAGGACGGCATGCTCAATCTCACGTTGCCCAAGAGCGCCGAATCCAAGCCCAGGTCCACTGAGGTGAAAATCCAGTAGGTTGTTCTAGCGTATGGCGGAGGACAACTCTCTAATCACGCTAAGCGTCATCAAGGCGGATATCGGTTCGATCGGTGGTCATATTCGCCCTTCCCGCGCGTTGCTGGAAACGGTACGGGGTTATATCGTGCAGCATGGC
>JAHENE010000243.1 GCA_024643305.1 Thiobacillaceae bacterium
AGCCGCTACCCTGGCTTCTACTACCGCATGGACAAGAACTTCGTGGATGAAGAAAACTGGAAGTGCTTCGTCAACTCCATCTACGACAAGGAAACCAAGAAGTGGACTTGCTTCAAGCGCAAGCATTACGACCTGGTTGACAAGTCCAAGCTGTTCAAACCCGCCGCTCACTAAGCAGCAGGTTGGTCAGTAGTTAGAACGGGCGCCGCAAGGCGCCCGTTTTTTATTGATGCAAAGCTCGTGGGCAGACAATGCTGCCAAAACAATCCAGAGAAAGTCCCCGGCCAGCCAGTATTCATAAGCGCCAGCAAACCAAGCATCATCAACAAACCCATAGATATCATATGGTTTATGGGCAGAAACCCTTCATAACGCGGTAAAATATGCCCCCAGCAAGTCAAGCAGCAGGTGCATCATGAGCGACGAAAAAATCCATATTTCCGAATCCCCCTTCACGCCCAGCCCGGTACTACCCACCAGCTTCGAGGGTGACAAGGTCATCCAGTTCCAGTGCCGCAAGGGAATCGAGTGCTGGAATGCCTGCTGCTCCAACATCGACATCATGCTCACGCCCTACGACATCATCCGTTTAAAAAAGCGTCTGGGCATGACCTCCACCGAGTTTCTCAAGCAGTACACCTACCCGTTTGAATTCGGCCGCAACGATATTGCCGGCGTCAAATACAAACCGGTTGAAGGCGGCACAGCCTGCCAGTTCATGCGCCCGGAAGGCTGCAGCGTGTACGAAGACCGTCCAACCGCCTGCCGCTACTACCCAATCGCACTGCTGTCCTTGCGCCGCGCCGACGAGTTTACCGACCGTTCCCAATATGCCCTCGTGCAGGAATCGCACTGCAAAGGCCACCTTGAGCCGCGCAAACTCACCGTGAATGAATACCGCCAGGAACAGGGTCTTGATGAATACGATGAACACGGCCGCGGCTGGCGCCAGCTCATTCTCAAGAAAAAATCCGCTGGCCCCACCGTCGGCAATGCCTCACAGCGCAGCCTGCAACTGTTTTTCATGGCCTGCTACGATGTCGATCAGTTTCGCGACTTCGTTACTTCCCCCTCATTCCAGGATGTCTACGACATTCCCGCCGAGGAACAGGCCAAGTGGATAGACGACATCGAGCTGATGAATTTCGGTTTCCAACTGATCCGCCAGGTGCTTTTCAATGAAATGACCATCGCCATGCGTCCCGACGCCACTGAGCGCAGGCTCGCCCGCAAGAAAGAGCGCGAGGCCGAACTGGACAGGATTGCCAAGAAATTGCCGACAGAAGAATTCGTCAAGCCCATGCCAGAAGAAGAAAAGTACGACAAATACAAGTTCTCCGACTCCTGAACCATCGCTACCCCAACATCTTGGGGTGGCTGAAAATTAATCGCTTCAAGACCTGTCCCCCTGCGCAAAAATGCAGGGACCAGTGTCGTCCAAACCGCTTAAGTTTCCCTGACTTCTGTCCGATGCAGTAAACCCTGGCTTCTGAAAGGGTTCATCATGCACCCGCTTGCATTCTATTTGTTGTTGTTTCCCATGGTCGCACACGCGGACCTGTACAAATGTACGGACAAAGCGAACAACATTACCTATACAAATTCAGCTTGCCTAAAAGTAGGTCTCAAGGAGGCCAAGATCATTCCTCCTCCCCCGCCACCGGCAATTGATGCGCCCGCAAAAACAGTGCCGTCAGAGAAATCCGTCGCCAGCAAGGTCGTCGAGACTCCCGCAAAACCAAAGCAAACTGCCGCAGTGCAAATATTGAAGTCCACCCTGCGCAATAGCGACGCTTGCCTCAAACTCAACGCCGAGATGGGCAGTACCATGGATGAAATGGATGCGGCACGCGGACAGGGCTCCAACTCAAAGAAACAATCGGAATGGAATAATGAGCTGAAGCAACTCCAGTCCGAGAAAAACAGACTAGGCTGTTTCTGATTCGTTCTGCTTGCATTCGGGGTTCCTCGTATCTCCACGAGGTGGCAGGAGGAAAAACCTGACGAAGCAGTCCGCTTCTTACCCCTTCTGTCGCAATCGCCCCAGAACACCAAAGTCCGGCTGTCGCCGCACGATGCCACATCAAAATAATTCTTTCCAACAACCTTGTCCTGATCATGGGATAAGAAAGTAGCTGCGACTGTACAATTGGCTAACTGTAGATGCTTTGCCAATTTCAACGAACTCCTCTTTTTGCATGGATAGTTCCCAGTCCCCCACCGAAACCCATTTCATTACGCAGGAACCCTATTACGAGCCGGTAGGCAATGAAGTCGCCTTGTTCGAGGCCGCCTATTCCAATCGGCTGCCTGTGTTGCTCAAAGGCCCCACCGGCTGCGGCAAAACCCGCTTCATGGAATACATGGCCTGGCGGCTCAAAAGGCCCTTGATCACGGTTTCCTGCCATGACGACCTCACCACTTCCGACCTCGTTGGCCGTTACCTGGTCAAAGCTGGCGATACCACCTGGGTGGATGGCCCGCTGACCCGCGCCGTTCGTGCGGGCGGCATTTGTTATCTGGATGAAATTGTCGAAGCGCGCAAGGACACCATGGTGGTGATCCACCCGCTGGCCGACGATCGCCGCATGATGCCGATTGAAAAACTCGGCCAGTTGCTGGAAGCGCCGGCCGAATTTTGCCTGGCCATTTCCTACAATCCCGGCTACCAGAGTGTGCTAAAGGAACTCAAGCAGTCCACACGCCAGCGCTTTGTTGCGCTTTCATTCAACTACCCCAAGCCCGAACTCGAGGCCAGAATCATTCGCCACGAAACCGGCCTGGATGAGCCCACCACCGCAAAGCTCCTGAAACTGGCGGAGATGACGCGCAACCTGAAAGGCAATGGCCTTGAGGAAGGCGCTTCCACACGATTGCTGGTCCATGCCGGCAAACTCATCTCACGGGGTGTTGAAGCCAGAGCTGCTTGCCAGGGTGCAGTATCGTTGGCACTCACTGACGACGAGGACATGATTGCCGCTGTAAATGAATTGATCGCCGCGCTGTTTTAATGAGCATCGAGATCAAGCAAGGGCACTATTACAGCAACGGTGCTTACGGCCGAAACTGGGGCGTGCGCATGGTCATGGCAATTGGGCCCGATCCGGAATCCGGCGAGGACGTCGTGAACTTCAAGGGCGTGGCAGGCTCCTCGCGCAGGCAGAAAGGTGCCATGCCGGCAGGCGATTTTCTGCGCTGGGTTCGCTACGAAGTGCGCCTGGTCGAAAACGACTGGAAGCGCATTGCTGAATAACCAGCCCCATCCCGGCGAGGAACTTACCCGGAGGCTGGAAACAGCCTTTGATGTGGAGTTCACCTTTCACAAGGTGGATCACCTCGTCGAAATTCTCGCCCCACTGGATCGCGATACCCAGGA
>JAHENE010000244.1 GCA_024643305.1 Thiobacillaceae bacterium
GTCGCCCGGCAGTATGCGGATGTAATGCATGCGCATCTTGCCGGATATATGCCCCAGCACGACATGGCCATTTTCAAGTCTTACCCGGAAGGTTGCATTGGGGAGGTTCTCAACCACCTCGCCCTGCATCTGGATAACGTCGTCCTTCGACATTACCGACCAACCAGACCGCCTTTGAAGTTAGCTTTCTTCAACAGGCTTTCGTACTGGTGCGACATGACATAAGCCTGTACCTGGGCCATGAAGTCCATCGTCACCACCACAATGATCAGCAAAGAGGTGCCCCCAAAATAAAACGGGACATTCCACTTCGCAATCAGCATTTCCGGCAGCAGGCATACCAGTGCAATATAGATCGCACCAACCAGCGTCAGCCGTCCCATAACTTTATCAATGTAGCGCGCTGTCTGATCACCGGGACGGATTCCGGGAACAAAAGCACCGCTTTTCTTCAGGTTGTCTGCCGTTTCCTTGGGGTTAAAAACCAGGGCGGTATAGAAAAAACAGAAGAAAACAATCGTTGCTGCATAAATCAGCATATGCACAGGTTGTCCAGGAGACAACACAGCGCTTATATCCTTCAACCAGTACATGCCAGGATTGGAGCCGAACCAACCCGCAAGGGTAGCTGGAAACAAAATAATACTGGAGGCAAAAATCGGCGGAATCACACCAGCCATGTTTAGCTTCAGCGGCAGGTGAGAGCTTTGTCCACCCATCACCATTTTCCCTACCTGACGCTTGGCGTAGTTAACCAGGATTTTACGCTGGCCGCGCTCAACAAAAACCACCAGACCAACCACCAGGATTGCGCCAACGAACAGCAGCAGCACCAAGGGAATGGAAAAAGCACCAGTACGAGTCAATTCAAGCGTGCCAGATACCGCTCGCGGCAACCCGGCAGCGATACCGGCAAAAATCAGGATGGAAATGCCGTTACCTATGCCACGCTCTGTAATCTGCTCACCCAGCCACATCATGAACATCGTGCCCGCGGTCAGGGTTGTTACAGCGGTAATACGAAAGCCCATACCCGGATCAACCGCAATACCCTGACTTTCCAAGGCAATGGAAATACCCAGTGCCTGAAACAGGGCCAAAAATACCGTGCCGTAGCGCGTGTACTGTGTAATCTTGCGACGCCCGGACTCACCCTCTTTTTTCAGCGCTTCTAACTGGGGTGAAACCACCGTCAGCAACTGCACAATGATCGAGGCCGAAATGTAGGGCATGATGCCCAAAGCAAACACGGAAGCCCGCGACAGCGCGCCGCCCGAGAACATGTTGAACATGCCCAGGATGCCCCCCGATTGCGAATCAAACAGATGCCGCAATTGAACCGGATCAATTCCCGGCACCGGAATGTGCGTACCAACACGGTAGACAACAAGCGCGCCCAGCAAAAACCACAGCCGGTTTTTGAGATCGCCAAACTTGCCTGCCATTGATGCCGCTGTCGCCAAGATACTTCCTTACTCGCTGAGCGAGCCGCCGGCAGCTTCGATGGCTGCACGCGCACCCTTGGTGGCGGCAATGCCCTTGAGCTTGACAGATTTTTCAATCTTGCCGGACAGGAACACTTTCGCAGTTTTTGCCTGGCCATGCACCACGCCTGCCTGCTTCAGCACCAGCAGATCGATTTCATCGACCGCGATCTTGTCCAAGTCAGACAAGCGCACTTGGGCTGTGTCACCCGCAGTAAGGGAAACAAATCCTCTTTTCGGCAGGCGACGATGCAGAGGCATCTGGCCACCTTCAAATCCGATTTTCTTGTAGCCGCCGGAGCGGGAATGCTGGCCCTTGTGGCCGCGTCCCGCCGTCTTGCCAAGACCCGATCCAATGCCTCGAGCCACACGCTTCTTGGCGTGTTTGGCGCCAGCACCAGGTTTGAGATTATTCAGTTCCATTTAGCAACCCTCGCACTTAACGAGAAAATTGACCTTGTTGATCATGCCCCGATTTGCGGGGGTGTCCAGCACTTCCACGGTATGGTGCATGCGACGCAGACCAAGGCCACGAACGCAGTCCCTGTGATTTTTCTTGGTGCCGATCGTACTCTTGACCAACGTCACTTTCAGTTTCTTGTCACTCATGGCTTACCCCAGGATATCTTCCACCGACTTGCCGCGCTTGGCTGCGATTTCGGAAGGAGTGGACATTTGCATCAAACCGTTGATGGTGGCGCGCACAACGTTGTAGGGATTGGTCGAGCCCAAGCACTTGGCCAGAACGTTTTGTACGCCCATCACCTCAAACACTGCGCGCATCGCACCACCAGCAATAATTCCAGTACCTTCGGAAGCCGGCTGGATCAACACCACGGATGCACCATGCCTGCCCACCACCTGGTGATGAAACGAGCCATTCTTGAGCTTAACCTTGGCCAAGTTGCGGCGTGCTTCTTCCATGGCTTTCTGCACGGCGACCGGAACTTCCTTGGCCTTGCCCTTGCCCATGCCCACTCCACCATCGCCATCACCCACCACCGTTAGCGCGGCAAATCCGAGCACACGGCCGCCTTTAACGGTTTTGGACACGCGGTTAACCGCGATCATTTTTTCGCGCAAGCCGTCGCCGCGCTCTTCAGTAGTTTCGTTACGAGCCATCGTTTACCAGCCTCGTTAAAAGACCAGACCGTTTTCACGCGCGGCATCCGCCAGCGCCTTTACACGGCCATGAAATTTGTAACCGGAACGGTCAAAAGCGACCTTCTCGATACCCAGCGCCTTGGCCTTTTCAGCCAAACGCTTGCCGACCATGGCAGCTGCGGCCGCATTGCCGCCGTTCGCTGCCTGGGAGCGGACTTCCTTTTCCAGGGTAGAGGCAGAGGTCAGCACCTTGCCACCATCGCTGGAAATGATTTGCGCATAGATATGGGCGTTGGTGCGGTGCACCGACAACCTTGTTGCCTTGACGGCCGAGATTTTGGCGCGGGTTTTGCGCGCGCGGCGGACTCGTGCTAGTTGGGTATTCATCGTCTGCGTTCCTTAGCGGCTATTACTTCTTCTTGGTCTCTTTCAAGACCACGACTTCATCGGCATAGCGCACGCCCTTGCCTTTATAGGGCTCTGGCGGACGGTAGGAGCGGATGTCCGCGGCCACTTGTCCGACCTTTTGGCGATCAATGCCTTTGACCAGAATTTCTGTCTGGGTGGGGGTCTCCACCTTGATACCCGCCGGCATCTTGTGCACCACGGGATGGGAAAAACCAAGCGAAAGGTTAAGGTTCTCACCCTGGGCCTGGGCGCGATAACCCACGCCAATCAGGTTAAGCTTCTTCTCGAAACCCTTCGATACGCCGGTCACCATGTTGTTGATCAGCGCGCGCATCGTTCCGGACATTGCATTGGCCTGAATACTGTCATCTCCC
>JAHENE010000245.1 GCA_024643305.1 Thiobacillaceae bacterium
GTGAAAGCGATTGAGGATGGCATGGACGGTTTCCCCGTAGTCGCGTTTGTCGAGCTCGCAGTCAATGTCTTCCAGTTCTTCGAGCTGCAGCACTCTGCCGGCGAAATACTGGTACGGGCAGGCCACCAGCTGGTTGTAGCCGCTGGGACTGATGCGCTGTGGAACTTTTTCGCGTGCAAGTGCGGGTCGCGGGATGGTGGTGGGCGCGGGCGGCGATGCGTCGTCGGCAATGGCTGCTGGCGTGGCCATCTCGCGCAAGCGGGTATCGATGAGGCTGCGGCCCCAGGCCAGCTTGCAGATAGTTTCCAGGCGCGCAAACCACGGGCTGGCTGGCGTGTCTTCGCCGTTTTGCCGTGCGCGCCAGGTAATCAGTGTGTCGGGCCCGGGACTCAGCAAGGAAAGCAAATCGGTTTCGGTTTGCAGCTGTTGTTCGGTAATCCCCGGCAAGCCCAGTACGGTTCGCACCCGCTGATTGAAGAAAGGTGATGACGCTGGCGGCGCGGGCAGCTTGGTGGCGTCCGCGCCAAGTATCAATACGGCGTCGGCTGGCCTGCATCGCGTGGCGGCAAGATGGGTGAATACGACCGGGCTTTCCACGTTGTGGTCGACAAAATTCGCGCTTTCCCATTCCTGTGCCAGCCAGCGCCGCCATTCGGAAAAGCTGTAAGTGGTTTCATCCGCGTGCAACTCATGCGCGCGCAGAGCGAGTTCATCCAGGAGTTGTCGGCCGGCTTCATCCTGCTTGAGGCTGACATCCATGTCCAGCAGTTGCAGGCTTTCGCGCAGGCGCTGGCACCAGATGGCGAGTGGCAGGCGCTTGGCTGACAGTGCTTGTGCGGCACGCTGCAGAGTGGTGAGAAGGTGCTGCGCATGCACGCTGCCGCTTTGTTTTGCCCGATGGCTCAACCCCGCCAGTCCGGGCGCAGGACCGTCTTTGCGCAGCTGCATTTCCAGTTGCGTGACGCCTTCGTACAGGTCTTCGCGCGGCCAGCTGTTCAGCGCATGGGGGGATTTCAACAGATCGAGCGTATCTTCGTGATCGAAGTCATTCGCGATGGCCTCGATCCAGCGCATGACTGCACTGGCGGCTGCGGTGGTGGAAAGCGGCCAGCCGGTTTCATCTTCCACCAGCACCTCGGCGCGCTCCAGCAAGGCACGGGCGCGTCGCGCGGTCAGGCGGTCTTGTGCAACCACAATAATTTGGCGTTTGCCAGCCGCCAGCCACAGACGAACTTGCATGCTGGCGGCCTGCGCTTCTTCCTCCAGCGAGTTGGCAGGAAACAACCTTAATTTCAGGCCTGGCGGCGGTAATGCTTGCAAGGCCTGTGCGCGCACACGCAACGGGGGCGTTTGCGCCCAGGCCGTTTGCAGCAGGCGGCCTGTTTCAGTGTTCCCCGCATCGGGCAACAGGCAGGAAGTGGTTTCGCGCGCGGCAATGCGATTGAGGCATTCTCTTTCAGCCGGAGAAAACTGCGTTACCCCCAGCACATATAAAGCGCCGGTGTGATGTGTAGCCAGCCAGGCGAGCGCCTGCACATGGCGTGAAGCCGAGTCAACAAAATTTCCGCCGCCCCGCGCGAGGGCGTACCAGCTGTCATGTAGCAGACGCGATTCGAAATCAAGCGCGCGAGTATCGCGAGAGTCATAAGCCTCGCGCAGGCGCCGGGAAAAATCTGCCGCTTCGTCCGGTAGGGAAACGCGGTAATGCGTCAATTCATCAAACAATGAGAGCAGTTCCGCGCACATCGGCCACAACCGGCGTTCCTCAAAGCGACGCCAGCTTCTCAGGGACTGGTAGAGCAAAGCCATGCGCTGGCTGTCGGCCTGCGCTGGCGGAAGCGGGGCGGTTTCTGCCCAGGCAGGAAAAGTGAGAATGCGCGGCGGAATCAGCGCGGGACGTTCAGCGTGCCTTGCCAGCGCCCGATAAAGCTCCTGTGCGGCATGAAAATTGGGAACCAGGATGGTGGCGCCGGAGAAGTCCATTGCGGTCGCGGCGTCCGGATGTTGCGCAAACAGCAGGCGGGAGGCTGCGCCAAACAGGTCGTTTGCTGGGACCTCCAGGGTTTCCAATGGCTTACCCGGAATTACTTTTCCAGGAGATGCAGCTTTTCCCTGACCTTGGCCCAATCATCCGCATCGGGCAGCGCGGATTTGCTTTCAATGATCGGTTTCCACTTTTTTGCCAAATCGGCATTGATTTCAAGAAAATACCGCTGGTCCTCGGGGCAGTCGTCCTCTGCAAAAATGGCTTCCACCGGACATTCGGCCACGCAAAGCGTGCAGTCGATGCACTCGTCCGGGTCGATGACCAGAAAATTTTCGCCTTCGCGAAAACAATCCACAGGGCAGACGTCAACGCAATCGGTGTACTTGCATTTGATACAGGGTTCGGTAACGATATAGGTCATGTTATATAGTCTGGGCAGATTGTCATTCGGACAGAAAAAATGGTCCGGTCGTCGGGCGCTTCCAATTTTCCTGAATTTTCAGGTAGGATAGCGGCAACATTTTGGTTTTGCCAACTTTGACCCATACATTTTCCCAATTGCCGTAACGATTCGGCATGTCTACAAGTTTCCCGTCAGGAGTTCTCCAGCATGAGCGAACACATTAACTACATCTCCGATACTTCCTTTGAGGAAGAAGTTTTGCAATCCCCGCTTCCGGTGCTGGTGGACTACTGGGCGGAATGGTGCGGTCCCTGCAAGATGATTTCCCCGGTGCTTGATGAAGTGGCAAAGGAATATTCCGGCAAGCTCAAGGTCTGCAAGCTTAACATTGATGAAAACCAGGCCACTCCGCCAAAATATGGCATTCGCGGCATCCCCACCCTGATGATTTTCAAGAACGGCAACGTCGAGGCTACCAAAGTTGGTGCCCTGTCAAAATCCCAGCTGACGGCTTTTGTTGACAGTAACATCTAACCCAACTACGCTTAACCAAACTTAAACAAGACGTATTTCCCCGCCCGCGTTCGCGGGTGGACTCCTCAAACCACTGTTTTCCTTTCTTCGGCCCTGCGCCGTTCCCGAATCCCATGCATCTTTCTGAACTCAAGCAGTACCACGTTACCCAACTGGTGGAAATGGCTACCGCCAACGGCATCGACAACGCCAACCGCATGCGGCGGCAGGAGTTGCTCTTCGCGATTCTGAAAAACCACGCCAAGAAAGGCGAAAGCATTTACGGCAACGGGGTGCTGGAAGTGCTGCCAGACGGCTTCGGATTTTTGCGTTCGCCGGACACTTCCTATCTGGCCAGTCCGGATGATATTTACGTTTCGCCTTCGCAGATCCGCCGCTTCAACTTGCATACCGGCGACACCATCGACGGCGAGATCCGCACGCCCAAGGATGGCG
>JAHENE010000035.1:0-7853 GCA_024643305.1 Thiobacillaceae bacterium
ATGCGTCGCCAGGGCTGTTCGCTCAAGGACGCCAAGGTGTCGGACATCATGATCACCGAACCGGTTGTGGCCACGCCCGAAGATTCAATCGATTATGCACGTGACGCCATGACCAAGGCGCGCATCAGCCATCTGCCGGTACTCGAAGGCAACAAGCTGATCGGCGTGATTTCCTTCTACGACGTAGCCAAGGCCTGCCTGCGTGAAGCCAACTTCGAAAACAGTTTACTCAAGCGCTATATCAAGAACTGGCCTGAGCAGGCTTAGCGCTTATCTGATCTGCTCGATCGGGAAGCGTTTTTCGTAAATATGAGGGGTAATCAATGCATATCCCTCCTGCTGCCAGTGGGCAAGCTCGACGAGGGAGTTGGGCACAACCTGGATAAAGTCCTGGAAATCCTTTACTGAATATCCGAAGTCCTCGGCTGCCTGGCCGCAGACCTTGAATTCCACGCCAAGGTCTGCGTAGTAACGCATCCGTTCCACAACTTCCTGATATTGCCGCTCATTCTTCTTTGCTACGGTAACGATTTCAGTGCCATGGATAACGACTTTAATGCTCAAATCCTCGGGTGAGTAATTGTAGGGAGGTTCCATCAGCGTGTTCATGTAGGAGCGCAGCCAGTAAAGCGCACTGCCCATATGGGCGGGGTCATCGAAATAAAATTCAAATACCGCCTTGGCAGGCTTGTAGGGTGTTTGAACCCATGTGCCCGCACCAACGGCGGGAAGTGAAAGCACCATTGCCAGCAATACTGCAAAGAATCTCTTCATGGGTTTTCCACAGTAAAAAACCTGGATAAAACGATCAACGGAGGTTTTGCTTTGCAACTTGATGAAAGAAGGCCAGGCGTTGAGGAGCAATCAGACCAGCCTTCACTGCTTGCTGAATGGCGCAGCCGGGTTCAGACAGATGCTGGCAATCACGAAACCGACATTGTCCATGGTAGGGCCTGAAATCAGGCATGGCGGCCTCGATATCCGAGCGGGACAAATGCGCAAGTGCGAATTCCTGAAACCCGGGTGAATCTATGATGCCACTGTTCACATTCAACTGGTAAAGGCGGCTGTGCGTGGTGGTGTGACGCCCACTGTCGAGTGCTTCTGAGAAGGCCTCGACTCTTGCGTCTGCTTGCGGGAAAAGGGCGTTAATCAGTGTTGATTTTCCCATGCCTGACTGGCCAGCCAGCAAAGTCAGGTGTCCTTGCAAACGCTCAACCAGCTCCCCGGTCCCTTGTTTGGCGCAAAGTGATATCACGGGGTAACCCAAGGCGGGGTAACCAGAGAGGGCTTCCAGCATGGTTTTATGCTCGGGCAGATCTGCCTTGTTGGCGATAATCAGGGCAGGCAGGTGCTGGCTTTCCGCTGCCAGCAGGCAGCGCTGCAGCAAGTCTTCCGACCAACTGGGGCGCGGTGCCACCATGATCGCGACCTGGGTGACATTGGCTGCGATGGGTTTGCTGCGGAAGATGTCAGCACGTTTGAACAGGCTGCTGCGGGGATGCACCCTTTCGATGACGCCTTGATCTTGCGTGCTGATATTGACGTCGACGATGTCGCCGCAAACAACGTCAAGTTTTCTGCCGCGCGTGATGCAGTTCAGGTTCGTGTGTTGCTCTGTTCGCACAAGAAAATGGCGGCCATGCGCCGCCACGATCTGGCCGGGAATCAAGGTTTTTCCTTTTTCAGCCTTGAGCAGGGTGGACACCCCGGATTAGATTTCAAACAGCGCATCTACCTTTGCTGCGCAAATGAAATCGTTCTCGGACAGGCCTTTGATGGCATGGGTCCAGTACTCGACCCTCACCGTGTTGTAACCCACGATCAGGAAGGGGTGGTGGTCTTCGCGGTGCGATACCCACATGACTGCATTGGTAAAAGCCTGCGCCTGATAGTGATCCTTGAATTGGTATTCCCTGAAAATCTTGATGCCATCTCGTCCCCAGCCGGGAAGTCCTTTGAGCATTGGACCGATTTGTACATCGTTGAGCGGTTCGACACCACCCTCGCATGGGACACACTTTTTCCGCGTAAGGTCTTGTGCGATTTCAGACATTGTTTAACCTATTTGAAGCGATAATAATTCTGGTTGAGATAGGCGCCAACACTTTCTTCCTCTGCAGGAAACCATCCGGCACCTGTATTGGCATTGCAACCGGAAATTCTGGCGGCTAATTGCGCAGGGGTTTTGATCTTGCGGTCGGCGCGAGAGTACATGGAGCTGTTATGGCAGGCTACACAGGATTTATTGTGCAGGGCCATTCCTTCGGCGGGGTCGCCCTTGTCAAAAGGGGCCGCATAAGCTGGTATAAACAGTGATGCAAACAACAAAGTGATAATGGATTTCATGTTTGGCTCCTGGTGGCAGTGAATACCAAGACAACTGCCCCCATTATGGCGAGAGTTTCTTAAATTCTCTACCACTGCGACAATGGGGCTTTTCTGGCTGAGAAAGACAATATGGCACAAAATGCATTGAACCTGCTTTGGATAGATATGGAAATGTCCGGATTGTCACCGGAGGACAACTTGATTCTGGAGGTTGCGATCGTCGTCACTGACGCCGACCTCAACGTGATTGCGGAAAGTCCCGTGCTGGTTGTGCACCAGTCTGACGCAGTACTTGACGGCATGGATAACTGGAACAAGGGTACGCATGGAAAATCCGGGCTGATCGACAAGGTCAAGGCGTCGACGTTGGGTGAAGCTGAGGTCGAGGCGCAGATGCTGTCCTTTATCAAACAGCATGTTTCAGAGCGCACCTCTCCCATGTGCGGCAACTCGATTTGCCAGGATCGCCGCTTTTTGGCGCGTCACATGCCCAAACTTGAGGCATATTTTCATTACCGCAATCTGGATGTGAGCACGCTGAAGGAGCTTGCCAAACGTTGGCGCCCGGGGCTTGCGGAAGGCTTTATCAAGGCCAGCAAACACGAAGCGCTGGCCGATATTTATGAATCCATCGACGAAATGAAGTATTACCGAGAGCATTTCATACAGAGCGAACAACCCGCATGATTTTTGCTTATCCTGAGTAAATGGATTTATGGAGACAGGCAACATGACCAAGGGCACCCCTTTTACGATTGAGGTCAATCCCAAGATTCCTCGCCGGCTTATTCGGCTTGAGGAAATGGCGAACAATCTCTGGTATACCTGGGACAAGCCGACGCGCACTCTTTTTGCACGTCTCCACCCGGGCTTGTGGGAGGCAACTGGCCATAATCCAAAGTCGTTCCTCAGGCGAGTGGATGAGCAACGCCTGGTGGATGCCGCTGAGGACAATGTTTTTCTTGCCGGCTTTAATCGGGTTCTTTCGGCTTACGACACGTATCACAATGAGCCGCTCAAGCGTGATCAGCATAGCTCGCTCAAACATAGCGACATGGTGGCGTATTTCTGCGCCGAGTTTGGTTTTCATGAAAGCTTCCCGATATATTCAGGCGGCTTGGGCATACTGGCTGGAGATCACTGCAAAGCCGCTTCAGACATGCGTTTGCCATTTGTGGGCGTGGGTCTTCTGTATCGCCAGGGTTATTTCTCGCAGACCATTGATGGGGACGGACATCAGCAGGCTCATTACCATGATTCGGATTTTGACGACCTGCCCATAACACCGGCTTACACGGATGATGGCCAGGAACTCAAGATTCAGGTTGAACTACCCGGGCGGACGGTTGCGGTAAAGGTCTGGCTGGTTCGTGTAGGTCATGTATGGCTCAATTTGCTTGACACCGACATCGAAGAGAATTCGGTGGAGGATCGCTACATTACGCATCAGTTGTATGGCGGCGATCGCGAAATGCGCATTCGTCAGGAAATCATCCTGGGTATTGGCGGAGTGCGTGCACTTGCAGCCATGGGCATCAAGCCCACGGTGTGGCATATCAACGAAGGCCATGCCGCTTTTCTGGTACTTGAAAGAACCCGGCTGCTGATGCGTGAGAAACAGCTTGATTTTCGCAGCGCGCTTGAAGCCGTGGCTGTCGATACGGTTTTCACCACACACACCCCAGTGCCTGCAGGGCATGACCATTTTGCAGCCGACATGTTCGAACGATATTTCCAGGATTACTGCAGCCAGCTAGGGGTGTCGATGAGCAGCCTGCAGGAATTGGGACATACGCAGAGCAGCCCGGATTTCAATATGACCGCACTGGCGCTGCATGGCTCGCGCCATCACAATGGCGTGTCGCGCATACATGGCAGGGTTTCGTCCGAGATTTGCGCCGAGCACTGGCCTCAAATCGAGCCGGAAGAAAACCCCATGGGTTATGTCACCAATGGCGTGCATGTAAGCACTTTCCTGGCACAGGAATGGATTGAGCTTTTTGACAACCGCCTGGGCTATGACTGGCGGCATAGTTTGAGGGATGCTGCATTCTGGGAAGACCGTATTGACACCATTCCAGACCACGTATTCTGGAGCGTTCGGCAGACGCTTAAATCACAAATGCTTTTCATGCTGAAAGAGCGGTATGCCAAGCAGCATACGCGCAACCATGGGTCGCAGGCGCATCTGGAGCGCTTGTTGAAGCTGGCTAATCCGCTTGACCCCAAGGTTTTAACCATCGGTTTTGCACGTCGTTTTGCAACTTATAAACGCGCTGCATTGCTGTTTGAGAATCCTGACTGGCTAAACCGCATCCTGTCTGACCCCGAAAGGCCGGTCCTGTTTGTTTTTGCAGGCAAGGCACATCCGGCCGACATCCCCGGACAGGAACTGATACGTCGCATCCATGATCTTTCGCATCAACCTGAGTTTGAAGGCAAAATGCTGCTGATTGAAGGGTATGACATGGGGCTCGCTCGCAGGCTTGTAGCTGGTGTTGATGTCTGGCTCAACAATCCTATCTATCCGCTGGAGGCATCCGGCACTTCGGGCATGAAGGCGGCCATGAATGGCACGCTCAATCTTTCCGTCCTGGATGGCTGGTGGGAAGAAGGTTGGAATGGTGGTAACGGTTGGGCCATCAAACCGACACCACCGCACTATGATGACGCTCGCCGCAATGCTGAAGACAGCCTGACACTTTATGAACTGTTGCAAGACCAGATTGTTCCGCTTTATTACAATCGTAACGAGATGGGCGTGTCAGAGGGATGGATCAAAATGGCGAAGAAATCCATTGCCACTTTACTTCCACGATTCAATTCTGCACGCATGGTGGGTGAGTACGTAGAGCAATTCTATTTGGCTGCAAGCGATCAGGGCAGGAAATATCGTGATGAAAATTATTCTGCCGCCAAAACTATCGCCGCCTGGAAAGAGCGTGTTCGCAAAAGCTGGAGTAGCGTATCCCTGCGCCGGCTGGACGTTCCAAAGAAGAACTTGCTCTTTGGAGATTGTTTTACCCTTCGGGTTGCAGCAAATCTGGACGGACTCTCGCCCTCTGATGTGCGTGTGGAAGTATTAATGCGGCGCCCGGGTACATCTGCCGTTAACAGGACCAGCCTTTGCATGGAGAGCAAGGGGATCATGGAGGATGGCAGTACCCTTTATGAACTGGAGTTAACCCCTGAGATATGCGGCAAACTCGATTACCGCATTCGGGTGTATCCCTGGAATCAACTTTTGACGCACCCCTTTGAGACCGGGTTGATGGTCTGGCTCTAATCATTTTTTGTCGGCTGCTTGACAGACCGTCGTACAATTTGATAATTATAGAAATATGGAAATATACGACGCAGTCAAGGCTTTGGCCTCCTTGGCCCATGAGACTCGCTTGGGCATCTTCCGCTTGCTTGTGCAGGCTGGATCAAGTGGTCTTTCAGTCGGACAGATTAATGAAGCAGTACAAGTGGCAGCGCCGACACTTTCCTTTCATCTCAAGGAACTGGCGCATGCCGGCTTGGTGAACAGCCGACAGGAAGGAAGATTTATTTATTACCAGGCGAATTACGAGGCCATGAACGGGTTGCTGGCCTATTTAACCGAGAACTGTTGCCAAGGCCAGTCGTGCTCGCCTGGCAGTTTGTGTGAAAAAGGAGACCAATCATGAAACGATTTCATGTCCATGTAGGCGTGACTGATCTGTCAGCCGCTATCGTGTTCTATACCAACTTGTTCGATGCGCAGCCATCGGTAGTCGAGTCGGATTACGCAAAATGGATGTTGGAGGAACCGCGCATTAACTTCGCCATATCCACCCGCTCCGGAAAGAAAGGGCTGGATCACCTGGGCTTTCAGGCCGAGACAGAGGATGAGTTGAACACATTGCACCAAAGGCTGGAAGCGGCGGCAGGCCCGATCATTGAGCAAAAGGGGGCTGCCTGCTGTTATGCGGAATCTGACAAGTATTGGACGCTTGATCCCGCTGGAATCGCTTGGGAAAGCTTCCATACGTTGGGGCGTGTGCCTGTTTTTGGTGAGAAAGCTGCAGAAGGTTCGGCGTGCTGCGCTCCCATGCCAACTCAGGTTTCCTTCACCCGGTTGCAAAAGAATTTTTCACAAGACAAATAACGGAATAGTCATGTCAGAAAAAACAGTACTGGTTTTATGCACTGGTAATTCCTGCCGCTCGCAAATGGCCGAGGTTTTGCTCAATCATGATCTTTCCGGACGGATCAGGGCTATTTCAGCCGGCACGAAACCCCAACCAAACGTGGCCGACGGCGCTATCGCGGCGCTCAAGGAAGCGGGGCTATGCTACGAGGGACTCTATCCCAAGGATGTGGATGCAGTTTCGGATCAGAACATAGATCTGGTCGTGACAGTTTGCGATAACGCCAAGGAGACCTGTCCTGTTTTCCCGCGCCAGGTGAAGACCATACATTTGCCGTTTCATGATCCGCACGGTGAGCCGCTGGAGTCATTCATCCGCGTACGCGACGATATCCGTGCGCGCCTGATTCCTGCCGTAAAGGAAGCGCTGAGCCTATGAGCGCGCAGTGCGATGCCATTGCCAAACAATCCGCAGGTGCCCCCATGAGTTTGTTCGAGCGCTGGCTGACTCTCTGGGTTGCTTTGTGCATCGTGGCCGGGGTCAGTCTCGGCCAGTTTGTTCCAGCCCCCTTCCAGGCCCTGGGTCGCATGAACATTGCCCAAGTCAACTTCCCGGTTGGGCTGCTCATCTGGGTGATGATCATCCCCATGTTGATGAAGGTCGATTTCGGCGCCCTGCATCAGGTGAAAGCACACTGGAAGGGTATCGGTGTGACTCTGTTCGTCAACTGGGCAGTCAAGCCATTTTCCATGGCCTTGCTGGCCTGGTTGTTTGTTCGCGGATTGTTCGCGTCTTACCTTCCAGCCGAACAACTGGATAGTTACGTGGCGGGGCTGATTCTATTGGCGGCCGCTCCTTGTACCGCGATGGTATTCGTATGGAGCCGTCTTACCGGGGGTGATCCGTATTTCACGCTGTCCCAAGTGGCGCTGAACGATACCATCATGATCTTTGCCTTTGCCCCCATAGTCGGAATGCTGCTGGGGCTGTCAGCCATCACCGTGCCGTGGGACACGTTGTTCACCTCGGTGCTGCTCTACATCGTCATCCCGGTGATTCTTGCACAGGTCTGGCGCAAGCACTTGTTACGGCGTGGTCAGACGGTTTTTGATACGGTATTGGCCAATCTTGGCCATGTCTCTATTCTGGCGTTGCTAGCCACGCTGGTATTGCTGTTCGCTTTCCAGGGAGAGGCTATCCTCAAGCAGCCACTCATCATCGCCTTGCTGGCGGTGCCGATCCTGATCCAGGTATTTTTCAATTCTGCGCTTGCCTATTCGCTGAATCGGTTGGCGGGCGAAAAGCACAGCGTCGCCTGTCCTTCGGCTCTGATAGGGGCCTCCAATTTCTTTGAACTGGCGGTGGCCGCGGCGATTTCTATTTTCGGGTTCGAGTCCGGCGCAGCCT
>JAHENE010000035.1:7863-12567 GCA_024643305.1 Thiobacillaceae bacterium
GGCCATGATCGGTGCATCCAACCATTTCGAGGTGGCCATCGCCACCTCCACGATGCTCTTCGGCCTCTCCTCGGGTGCGGCCCTGGCCACGGTGGTGGGGGTGCTGATCGAAGTGCCGGTGATGCTGCTGGTGGTGAAAGTCGTAAATCAGAGCCGGCAGTGGTATGAAGCCGGTATAAACCGTTAAAGGAAACATCATCTTGAAGCGTGTCGCAATTTACCTGTTCGCCGTCATGTTGCCTTTTTTAAGCCTGTGCGCGTGGGCGGATTACCAGCCCAGGGCTGAACAGGTGGCAGGCAACGTCTATGCCTTGATTGGTCCCCTTGATCAGCGCAGTCCTGACAATGACGGACTGAACGCCAACTTCGGTTTTGTCGTAACCACTCGCGGGGTGATCTTGATCGACTCCGGCGCCAGCAGGCTGGGAGCGACTAAGATTGAAGCCGCCATCCGCAAGGTGACGGACAAACCCGTGCGCTGGGTTATCAACAGCGGGAGCCAGGACCATCGCTGGCTAGGCAACAGTTATTTCGCGTCCAAGGGAGCGGAGATCATTGCCATGAGTCGTACAGCTGCCACCCAAGCAGAGTATGCAGCCCAGCACATGGAAAGTCTCAACCGTTTTATTGGTGAGCGCATGCAGGGCACCAAACCACTGCCTGCTCCCAAGACATTGGCTGGAGAATTGGCCACCCTCAAGCTGGGTGGGGAAACGCTGGACCTGGCATACACTGACGCCCATTTTCCCGGTGACATCAGGATATGGCTGCCGAAGCAACGCGTAGTGTTCAGCGGAGACCTCGTTTTTGTGGATCGACTTCTGGGGGTGCTGCCATGGTCCAACGTGAGGAACAGCCAGCGTGCTTTTCGTGCCATGGAGGCATTGCGCCCCACGCGAATCGTTCCCGGTCACGGCAGGGTGTGCGACTTGTCCCAAGCCAAGCGCGAATCAGGTGATTATTATGATTTTCTGGCTGAAAAGGTAGGTGCGGCTGCCAAGGAAATGGAACCCATGGATGCCTTGATTGATCGTTATACGGATTTGCCGGCCTTCCGGCATTTGGAGAACTACGACAACCTGCACCGGACCAACATGAACCGGGCTTTCACAGAATTCGAGTCAGCACCTTGATGTTCACCCCTGCATGCCCAAGCGCAGAGACTAAAGGACAAGCCGCTTAACTTAGTGCAAATGTGGGGCTATGAATTTCGGAGTCAAGGCCCTTTCGATGGTTTAGGCTAAGTTGTTTGATAGAACCGCCCACAGTGCCGTTAACTCTTGAGATTATTCATCTCGCAAATGGGTGTGGGATTCCTCTGCGGGCAAGCCTGTATCCGGATCAATCCAGTCTGAAATACCGATTTCTTCCTCGGCTTCCTGAAGGGTTTCGGCTGGCTCGTAATCGCTATCAGCCTTGTACTCCATGTCTTCGACTGCAGCTATGAGGGTCTCGAATGGGCCATATTCAGCATTGGTATCTTTGTCCAGCCAGTAAAAACCATCCGGTCTTTCAATAATGCGGGTATGGTCGTAATCAGGCGGTGTCTCAGGAATCATCTTGGTGTTCATGCGCCTTGCCTCCTTACACGTAATATAGAAAGTGAAAACGGTAATAGACAATAAAATTTTACAGCATCATCGCAATCGTCAGGCAAGCTGCAAGAAGCAGGCCCAAATGTACCCAAGCCCAGCGCAAGTATCGTGACGCCATGCCCTCTGGCGCGCGGTTGGATATCAGGAAAAGCCGTCCATGCGGCTTTTTGATCATGCTGGAGTCTGCTTGAAGCCTGGTTTCTTGATGCGCTTGTTCAACTTGGCTTACGGCAGCCCTGCGGGCCAATTCCCATTCGTCATGGCTGATATGTCCGTCACTATCCAGATCGAAGCGCTTCAACAAATTCTTTTTATCGCGTTTCCATTCCGCAAGCAAATTGGAAATGTCCTGTCGCGCATTTAAATAAACTGTCGAACCATTGTGTGTGACATGTTCGCCAAGTACATACAGTGTTTCTCCTTCGATCAGAGCCCATTCGGTATGTCTGAAATTCCCGTTCATCCTGACTTGCTTGTTTGAACTGAAAATTTCGGCATTGTTTGGATCAATCAAAATCGAGCCTGTACCATCATTGAGGCCAAAAACTTCGCTTGATACTCCGGAATCAATGCGATGCCATTTGTTTCCGCTTTTTTCCTCGACAAGATACCGGTACCACAGGCAGGGTAATGCGCTAAGCGGACTCATCAACCGCTCTCTTGCTGAACATACTCCCTTGCCGACGAGTTCGATATAACCTTGCGGAGCTGAGCTGACCCTGGATGTTGGTGTGTCTGAAACAGCACGATAACGGCGCAGGTTTGCATACCAAGCGTACAGGCTGGTTGCGCCTACCGTGCCTGCTGCAAGACTCAAGCCTGCCGGTGTGGGTAACTTTACTGCGATCAGGAGAAAAAAAAGGTTGCCACCCGTTAATGCGATATTGGCATAGGCATGTCGCCACTCGGCGAACATGGTTTATCGCTTCACTTTGAACAGTGTGCTGACGTCAACGTCTGAAGTTTCCTTTGAGGCGAATTTCAATAGCCTGAAAGTGCTAAAACCGGCAAGTTGCGCAATAATGACGTCAGGAAACTGCTCAATTGCGACATTGTTCAAGTTTGCAGAATCGTTATAGAACTCTCGCCGATCGGCGATAGCATCTTCCAGTCCGGTTATGCGGGCTTGTAAATGCATAAAAGACTCATTCGATTTGAGCTCAGGGTAGGCTTCTGCAACCGCGAATAAATGCTCTAGCCCCATGCGTAGCGTGCCTTCTGCTTCACCCAAGGCTTTCATGTCGTGGCGTTCCCTGGCATGAGAAACCTTGCTTCTCGCCTGCATGACCTTTTCCAGAGTGTCCTGTTCGAATTTCATGTATTGGCGGCAGGTTTCGACAAGTTTTGGCAACTCGTCATGACGCTGTTTAAGCAACACGTCTATATTGGACCAGGCCTTTCTTACCCCGTGTTTAAGCCCAACCAGGCGGTTGTATGTGAATGCCGCGTAGATGAACACAACAGCAAGAACCACCAGAAATATCAAACCACCACCACTCATTGTCAATTCCCGACCTATCCGTCTTTCCTATATCGGACGGTTGGGCGCTGAGCATTAGGGTCAAAGACGGTTCAATACAATTTTTCCTATTTCTTCATCCGTCAACGTGATGGGGTTGGTTTTCATGCTGCTGCCGCGGCTGTTGCTGACAATTCGGCCTATATCCGAATGTTTGATCCCATAGCTGGACAAAAGAGGCAACTGCATTTCGTCAGTCCACTGGATAAGGATCTCTATCAGACAGCCAATAGCCTCATCATCGGAAAGACGTGCGTCATGTGCAAGCATTCGGCCCGTCTGTGCGTACTTGAGCAATGCCGATCCGTTTTCGGCACGCTCTCCCAATGCCTTGATGTTCATGGCTGTTGCTTCAGCTACCAGCGTACCGCAAACAACCCCATGGGGGATGGGAAAGAAAGCGCCCAATGGGGAAGCCAGACCATGCACCGAACCCAGGCCGACCTGAGCTAGGGTAATGCCGGAGAGCAAGGCGGCGTATGCCATGCCGGCTTGTGCATCATGCGCTTCTGGCCCAATCCGGTACCACTCGAGTAGGGAGTTTCTTGCTGCCTTCATGCCTGACCAAGCCAAGGCATCAGTGAATCGGTTTGCTTTGCTCGAAACGTACGATTCAAGCAGTTGGGTAAAGGCGTCCATCCCATTGGCTGCGATCACTTGTTGCGGGCATGTCGACAATAGCTCTGGATCGACGAGGGCGATTTCCGCCATGAGTTTGTCGTCGCGGAAGGATTTTTTGAAGCCGTCATGGCCATGGACCGATAACACAGCATTTTTGGTGGCCTCCGATCCGGTGCCGGCTGTAGTAGGCACTGCAATAAAAGGTGTTGAGGGGCCTTGATAAGGCAATTCCGGTCCAACTCCTTCCAGATGATCCCTGACTGAATTACCCGGCTTCAGCAAACCGGCGATGGCCTTGGCGGCATCTAACGCGCTGCCTCCGCCTATGCCGATTACAGCATCAAATGCAGAATTTCTATATTCGCGGACAGCTTCATCGACAAGTGTCGGGGAGGGCTCCCCGCTCACGTTTAGTGTTTCCCAAGTGAGCCCGGCGGCCCGTAGTCTGGACTGTATTTCTTGCCAATGGGGGCTAGACTGAAAATGATGGGCGCCAGTGACAAGTAGGTGGCGTATGCCATAGGAAGCAGCCAGTGCGGGCAGTTGGGCCCGCACACCTTGGCCGAAAACTATGCGGGGCAAGCGGGTTAAATTAAAGGCAGGGAACATCTTGCACCTTTCGTTGATTTTGGGTTCTTGACAGGGTGAATTATTCGGGTAGCCCGAATGAACGGCAAGACAGGCAAACAAACAGCGCACTTTGTTGACACAGCCTCAAAATCCTTGCTATAGTCTCGCTTCTTCGGACGCGGGGTGGAGCAGTCCGGTAGCTCGTCGGGCTCATAACCCGAAGGTCGTAGGTTCAAATCCTGCCCCCGCAACCAGCGGGATTTAAAAAATCGCGCAAGCGAACTGTTCTTTAAAAATTTAACAGCCGATAGGTGTGGGTATCTTGGTTGCCTGGCTGGATGGACTGGATGTAAATCTGGGAAGTCTGGTTGGGGGATTAATTGAAGATGCTCACACTTT
>JAHENE010000246.1 GCA_024643305.1 Thiobacillaceae bacterium
GCGTCTGGGACGTCCGCCGACCGAGCCCGAGCTTGCTAAGGAAATGGGCATGCCGCTCGCCGAATATCAGGAAATGCTGCAGGATTCACGCGGTTGCCAGTTGATCTATTTTGATGATCTCAAAAATTCTGACAGTGATCATTTTCTGGATAGCCACCGCGCCGACGATGAGTCCAATCCCCTCGAGATGCTGATCGACGAGAATCTTCGTGGACTGCTGATCAAAGCCATCGAAGAACTGCCGCCCCGGGAAAAAATGGTAATGGGCATGCACTACGAGCAGGAACTCAATTTGCGGGAGATTGGAGAAGTGCTCGGCGTCAGCGAGTCCCGTGTCTGCCAGTTGCACAGCCAGGCGGTTGCCCGTCTGCGTGCCAAGATGAAAAAACTTTAATCAACGGCTGTGGTGATTCAGGAGTATCCGCGTCCCGGTTTCAACCGGGGCGGGATTATGCTGCGCCGAGTTGCCGTGCGTGGGATACGGGAAGAGGCTGGCCGTGGGGGCCGTATAGTGCGGGTGCGCCGCAGGCATTTCCCAAGGCGGTGAGCATTTGCTGGTGGTGACGCAACTGCAGGTTGATCAGGGCGCCATTTGCCTGGTTTAGCGCGCGCGCTTCTTCAGCAAGACGTTGCAAACCGTTCCATGCCGCAACAGCACTGACATTCTGCGGATGGGCATGCATCCACGATTCCATGCCCCGCGCATCGGGGCTGAATCCCGCTGCCGCAAGATGAAAAGCGCGTTGCTGGGCGAATGTACTCAGATTTTGCGCCATTTTCAGTTTGTCGCGCGCCAGCGATTCAAGACGTTCCGCGCCGCCATCGCGCAATACTTCCTGCTCGGTCTGCAAAAGGCTGACGAATTCCTCGGCCCCGTTACGCTCGATGAGCAGATTGGCTATAAATTCGGCTGTATTTGCCGTCGGTTTCATTGGATCTTGTTTCCGCCTGCATGCGCCTGAAGAAGTTCCTTCACCGTATCAAGGAGCCGGTCGGCAACGACCTCGGCATTGACTTTGAAGCGGCCTTCGCTGATGGCCTGTTTGATTTCCGCGACCCGTACCGTGTCGAAGACGCCTTCGCTGGAAAGGTTGCTCTCGATCGACTGCAATTGAGAGGAAAGAGGGCTCAGTTCGACCTTCTCGTTGGTATTTACCGGTTGCGGATTTGCGCTGACAGCCTTGTCTGCGCGTTTAGGGGTATCGCCACTGGCGATGCTAACCGCAGTTTTGGCAGAATTGTCGATTTTCATGATCAGTCCTTAGTTTTAGCCCACTACAGATTTGGTAACGGCATAACCGCTGCAAACTTTAGGCTGGAGCCGAAAAGTATTTATTCGGTGCATTAACGGCAGGTCTGACTTGGAACTTTAACCCGGTTCAGGGACGCATTTCCACTATGGCGCCAGAACGTGCAACCCCGCTCACGACATGCCCGGATTGGACTCGTACCTGTACGGGATGGCCCTCGGCGGCGGCAGTTAGTGCTTTTCCTTCTGCACTTACGCTGAATCCGCGTCCTTGGACGACAAGCTTAACTGATTGATTCTGTTGAACTACTGTAGGTGAGCGTAGCATATCGTGGCGTAGTGGTTGCCCGGCACCGATATTATTCGTGGGAACCTTGCCAAGAGCATGCTGCGAATCCGTCAAGATCCCAGCCGGCATCTGCGTCAGATCAATTTTTTGCATTATGATATCTGATTCCATAACCCGATGATTCTGGGCCAGTGGCCGAGCGCTGTGCACCACATCTGCCATGACCCTGACCTCAACCGGTACATAAATACGCCAGGGGTTCGCTCCGTTGCATCGCACCCCTACAGATGCATTGCCCCACAACCGCCCGCCTGGCGGGATAAATGGTTCCAGTGCCTGGCACGCCGGCAGATTCAGGTTCGTTTCCACCGTGCCTACCGTAAAGCTGACTTTTCCCGGCAGACCAGCAGTTTCGCGCCGTAGATAATTTTCCACGGCTTTTCTTATGGGCAGCGCCTCCTGATGCGCGGTTCCCGATGCAATGGAAGGGAGGGTCGTCAACAGCAGCAGTAATCCTGCCGCATAGAGAAAAGGTTTATTGATCATGGCTAGCCCAATGGTCGGTTTATGGTGCCGGCGCTTTCTTGCCGCAACCGGCAAAAATTGCCGCAGCGTTGCCATGTTAGCAGCGCGTCCACCGCTACGTTCCGAGAACAGAGGTCGATTCCAGCCGCTATTTCGCACACTGATGGAGATGGTGCCGGAATAGTATCGCTGGCACGGCTAATGCTTTACGGCAAGCACAGAAGTTAATTGAGGCTCAAGGAGGGAAGATGGTCTCCAAACTGGATCAGTTGCTGAATTTTCATCAGACGGCATTGAACTTGCGTACACAACGCCAGCAGATACTGGCCGGCAACATTGCCAATGCCGACGTACCGCAGTTCAAGGCGAGAGATATCGATTTCTCGAAGGCATTGCAAGGCGCGCTGTCAAAGAACGGTGGTGCGCCAGCGGAGCTGACAACCACCTCGTCACGGCATCTGAGTCCGGCGGTCACCGACAGCTCCAACCGGGACTTGCAGTACCGGCTGCCGCACCAGGACAGCATAGACGGCAATACCGTGGACATGGATGTGGAGCGCGCGCAGTTCGCAGACAACTCGCTTCATGTCGAAGCCAATCTCATGTTTTTGAACAGCCAGATCAAAGCCATGCTGGCAGCGATACAGGGGTAATCAACGATGTCCTTATTCAATGTCATAGATATCGCCGCTTCGGCGATGGCAGCACAATCGCAGCGGCTTAATGTGGTGGCGAGCAACCTGTCGAATGCCGACAGCGCGACCAGTCCTTCCGGGCAACCGTATCGTGCACGCCAGGTGGTGTTCAGCACCACGCCTGTTTCGGCGCAAGGCGCAAGCGGCGTCAAGGTGAGCAGCGTGATTGAAGACCCGTCCCCTATGAAGATGGTGTACGAGCCCCAACATCCTCTTGCCAGCAAAGAGGGGTATGTAACGATGCCCAACGTCAACGTGGTCGAAGAGATGGTCAACATGATTTCGGCATCGCGTTCCTATCAGAACAGCGTCGACATGATGAATACCGCGAAAACGCTGCTGCTCAAAACACTGACGCTCGGACAATAGGAGCAGGAGATGGCAATGAACGCAGTCCAGAATATTTCAACGACACCTTCCGCCAGCTCACAGCAACAGTCGACAGCCGGCACCGTTGCTGCAACCGAGGACCGTTTTCTCAAGCTGCTGGTAACGCAGTTGAAAAACCAGGATCCTCTGAATCCGCTGGACAATGCCCAAGTCACGTCGCAAATGGCCCAGCTTAGTAC
>JAHENE010000036.1 GCA_024643305.1 Thiobacillaceae bacterium
GGGGGTTTCCGAATCCAGAATTTGCCAGCTGCATTCCCAGGCTGTAGCGCGGCTGCGCGCAAAGATGAAGCCCTGGAAAAACTGATTTCCTGCCCGATACTTGTCTGAGGAGGTATGTCTATGGGTGAAACAGTCAATACGATTGGATCCAATGGTGAGCCATGCCTTTCAGCCATAGAGGAGAAATTTCCCCGCATTGCCAAGGCGCTGTCTGAGCTGTGGGGCAAGGAAGGTTATTCCGCCTATGTCAGCAGCCTTGTATTCGATGAGCGTGGTGGACGGCAGGGATTCCCGCCTGACGTCAGCATGGAACTGTTCACGCTCTATCAATTGCTTGATTTCAAGTTTGAAGACGATATCTGGACGCAGTCCGATCAAAGTGTCTGATTGAGTTGATCAAAGCCGCTGCTTTCTTAACAGCAGCGCATTTGTAACGACCGAAACCGAACTCATCGCCATCGCCGCACCCGCAAACACCGGGCTTAACAAGCCTAGGGCGGCAAGCGGAATGCCCAGCACGTTGTAGATAAACGCGAAGAACAGGTTCTGCCGGATTTTGCGCAGGGTTGCGCGCGAAAGGGCAACGGCATCGGTCAATCCGGCCAGGTCATGGCGCGCCAGGGTAATGTCGGCTGTTTCCTTTGCGATGTCCGTTCCCATACCCATGGCGAAACTGGTATCGGCCTGTGCAAGCGCGGGCGCATCGTTGATGCCGTCGCCTGCCATGCCCACTTTTTTCCCTTCCTTTTGCAGGTTGGCTATGGCTTGTGCCTTGTCCTGGGGCGTCTGTCTTGCGTGGAAGTTGTCGAGCCCCAGCTTGCCTGCCACGGCATGGGCGGGCGCTTCCTGGTCTCCGGTTAGCATCACCACTTCAATTCCCATCTTTCGCAAGTTGAGCATGGCCTGAGGTGTGTTGGATCGCAGGGTGTCGGCCAGCCACAGTGAGCCCAGATATTGCCCGTTGCGGGCGACATGTATCGGCGTAGCGGCTTCTGCAGCCAGCAACGCATCAAAGACGATACTGTTCGATTGCAAAAAATCTGCGGTCCCTGCCAATACGGCTTCCCCGGCAATGCTGCCGCTAACCCCCTGGCCGGGCAATGCGGAGAATTGCTCGACCGTTTCGGTTTCGAGGTCCCTGCCGCGTGCTGCGGCGACAATGGCCTTGGCCAGAGGATGCTCGGAGTTCTGCTCCAGCGATGCAGCCGTGCCAAGCAGATGTGCTTCGCTAACGCCTGTAGCAGGGCTGATCGAAGTCAGGCTGAACTCTCCGGTGGTGAGGGTGCCGGTTTTGTCCACCGCCAATACATTCAGTTTTCCGGCTGTTTCCAGCGCTTCGGCATTACGGAACAAAATGCCTTGCTGAGCACCGCGGCCGGTGCCCGCCATGATGGCGGCTGGTGTGGCAAGACCCAAAGCGCAGGGGCAGGCTATGACCAGTACGGAAACGGCACGTATCATCGCCTCGCTCCAGTTATCCAACCAGACTCCGGTTGCAATCAAGGTGAGCAAAGCGATGGAGATGACAATCGGCACGAAAACGCCGGATACCTGATCGGCCAGTTTCTGGATGGGCGCTTTGGAACCTTGTGCTGCTTCGGTCAGGCGGATGATCTCAGCGATGCGGCTGTGCTCACCGACTCCGGTAGCCTTCAGGGTTATGGTGCCGAGCGTATTCTGCGTGGCGGCATAGACCTTGTCCCCAGGCCTTTTCAAAACGGGGAGAGATTCGCCCGTCAGTGCTGCTTCCTCAATTTCGGATTCGCCACTTTCCACGCTGCCATCTACCGGCAGTCTTTCGCCCGGACGCACGCGCACCAAATCCCCAGACACAATTTCCCGGATCTGAATTTCGAGGTACTCGCCATCCCTTAGTACCCACGCGGTTTGAGGTGTTAATGCGAGCAGTTTTTCAATGGCATCGAGGGTTTTTCGCTTGGCGCGGGATTCCAGTAGTTTGCCAAGTCTCACCAAGGTGATGACGGCCGCGCCTGCTTCGAAATAAACAGGCTGAGCGTGCAGTCCCATGAAGGTAACAACCGTGGAGAGCGCCCAGGCCATGCTGGTGCCCAAAGCCACCAGCACATCCATGTTGGCGCCGCCGCCACGCAAGGCATTGAATCCGCCGCGGTAAAAGCGCCAGCCGGCAATGAATTGCACCGGTGTGGCAAGCAGCCATTGCAGCCAGCGCGGGAACAATTCGTGATGCAGGCCGAAAGGCGCGCCGAGCATGGGAAGCACCAGGGGGAGGGTAAGGAGCACGGCTGCCCAGAAGATCAGCCATTCCTTGCGTGCGGCTTGGGCTTCCTGTGTGCGAGCTTCTTCGCGGTTCTTTTCGTCCCATACTTCGGCGCCGTATCCGGTTTTGGTGATGGCGGTGAGCACGTCATCCAGCTTTGCATCTGGCTGGAGAAGAACTCGCGCGGTTTCCGAGGCCAGATTTACTGCAATTTCGACGCCTGGGAGCCGGTTGACGACATTCTCTATGCGTGAAGCACAGCTTGCGCAGGTCATGCCAGTGATCTTGAGCAATACATGGCGCGGGGGTACATCGAAGCCGGTCTTGCGGATGGCTTCAAGTATTTGCTCAGAAGTAGTATCAGCAGTGCGGAAATGGATGGTGGCTGTTTCACTTGCAAGATTAACAGCTGCTTCCACGCCCGGCAGCTTGTTCAGCTGTTTTTCCAGGCGAGTGGAGCAGGACGCGCAGGTCATGCCGGAAATGGGAAGGGAGAGCTTGTTTTCAGACATGCTGTTACCTATGTTTTCCGTCGGCGTTCACGCAGTGAAAACCTGGCCGGGTCGATGGCTTGCCAAAGATCACGCGGCAGGTGCCAAGGTTCATCGTCCAGTCTAGCCGCCAATGCTTCGGCAAGGAAGGGAGCCCACACCAATCCGCGCGCACCCAGGCCGGTCAAGGCATAAACGCCAGTCTTGCGCTGAATGTCAGAGAGCAGACTTTCAGGTTGGAACCTGGCTGCATCATCCATGATCGGGCCGACAAGCGGCAGACGGTCCGGTGTGGCGGCGCGGAAACTGACGCGTGCCTCAAGTGAACTGACACCCAGCACCGGGGGAAGTTGCAGCAGGCGGGAAAGCCGCGCCACATTTGCCTGCTGGTCTGCTGCGCGTGGTGTGGGATCATCATCGAAGGCAAAGCTTGCCCCGATGTTGCCGATACCATGCTGCGTCGGCAGAACATAACCTTCACGGGTAACGGGAATGTTCAGGCCAGGCAGCGTGCCATCAGGCAGCATTGTGATCTGGCCGCGCACAGGCGTGAGCGGTAGATTGACAAGCCTTGCTGCATCATGGGCATTGGTCAGGATGACAACCGCGCTTTCCACAAGCATCTGGTCTCTTTCCCAAACTCGCCAGCCATTGGGCGTTTGTTCTATTTCCGTCGCATTATGTGTGAAATTCCGCGTTAATAATGTGCCGCATTTCGCCAGCAGAGCGCTGCATACGCGCGGCCCAGAAAGCCAGCCGCCATTCGGGAAGTGCAGGCCGGCGGCGGCAAGCGGGACGCCTGCAAGATCACCTGCTTCCTCCTGAGTCAGCCAGTGTGCAAACGCCGCGGGATAGCGATGCGCTTCGAGCATGGCTTGCATATGCTCGGCATTATCTTCATCGCGTGAGAGTTGCAGCACGCCTTCAAAGGCGTGTGAATTGTGAGATGAGGGGCGTGAGATAGGCGAAGTGTCGATGGAAATCTGCTTCACCGTGTGGAGAAACGCTTGCCGCGAGAGGCGTCCGTTGAGGCTGTCATCCAGTGCAAGCTGGGGTCGCACGATACCAGCCGGATTGCCGGATGCACCCTGAGCCGTGTCTGAATGTCTCTCAATAAGCGTGACTTGCCAGCCACGCTGAATCAAGGCCTGCGCCAATGTTGTACCGGCGATGCCAGCACCGATGATGGCGGCAGATTTATTGGATGGCCGAGTCTTGGGCGTGGCGCGTGAAGTGCTGGAGAATACCGCCTCAAGTCTTTCCTTCTTATGGCCAAAGCCTTGTTTGCGTTCGACGATGAAACCATTCTCCTGCAATCCTTGGCGAAGAACACCGGCAACGCACCATGTGCCAAGACGCGCGCCAGGTCCAGCCAGACGCTTTAGTTGCAAGTAAATTGAAGCTGACCAGATGTCCGGGTTCTTTGACGGCGAAAAACCATCAAGGTAAATCGCATCAATACTGGCGTCCAGTTGTTTTAGCGCAGTCTCGGCATCCTCGAAAATAAGCGTGAGTTGCACACGGCCGGAATCGAAACTCAGGCGGTGATAACCCGCAACCAACGTCGGCCATTGTTCACGGAGCTGCTGCGCCAGTGTGGCAAGCTCCGGCCATGCAGCGTGACAGCTATCCAGGGTGGCACACGTCAGCGGATGCTTCTCGATGGAAATGAAATACAACCGTTTGCATTGCCCGGGCTGTTCACGGAATGCCTGCCAGGTTGCGAGAAAGTTTAGGCCCAGTCCGAAGCCGGTTTCCAGAATGACAAAGCTTTCCTTCTTTTGCCAGCCACCCGGAAGATCGCATCCTTGCAGAAAAACATGGCGCGTCTGCTGCAAGCCGCCGTCGGCGCTGTGGTAGATGTCGCCATATCCGGGGCTTGCGGGTATGCCGTTTTCTCCGATCGATACATCACCGGGAACAAGCGGCATGACCGTGACTTACAAGTTGCTGGATTCCGGCCGCATGTGCGGGAACAGGATCACGTCGCGAATGGACGGACTGTTCGTCAGTAGCATGACCAGCCGGTCGATGCCGATGCCGCAACCGCCCGTGGGTGGCAGGCCGTATTCCAGCGCGCGGATGAAATCAGCGTCGTAGTACATGGCTTCCTCGTCGCCGGCTTCCTTGGCTTTGACCTGCTCAAGGAAGCGGTTGGCTTGGTCTTCCGGATCATTCAGCTCTGAGAAGCCATTGGCCATCTCGCGCCCGGTGATGAAAAGCTCGAAGCGCTCGGTAATATCCGGCTGCTTGTCGGAACGGCGCGCCAGCGGAGAGACTTCCGCCGGGTAGTCGATGATGAAGGTGGGTTGCACCAACAGGGCTTCGGTGGTTTCCTCGAAGTAGGTGAGCTGCAGACCGCCCAGTCCGTCATGTTTCTTGTAGGAGGCCTTGCGCAGGTGAAATTGCTCAATTAGCCAGTCGCGGCTGTTGAGTTGCTCGTCCGTGGTGTCCGGATGGTATTTCTTCACCGCGCCGGTGATGGTCAGACGGTCGAATGGTTTTTCGAGATCGATGGTATGGCCCTGGTACTCCACCACGGCGCTGCCGCAGGCTGCCCTTGCCGCATCACGGATGATGTTCTCGGTGAAGTCCATCAGGTAACGGTAATCGCGATAGGCCTCGTAGAACTCCATCATGGTGAACTCGGGGTTGTGGCGCGTGGAAAGCCCCTCGTTGCGGAAGTTGCGATTGATCTCGAACACTTTCTCGAAGCCGCCCACGACCAGGCGCTTGAGGTAAAGCTCCGGTGCGATGCGCAGGAAGAGTTCCATGTCCAGCGCATTGTGGTGCGTCATGAAAGGCTTGGCTGCCGCGCCGCCGGGGATAGGGTGCATCATCGGTGTTTCCACTTCCAGGAAGCCATGGCTGACCATGAAGGCGCGGATGGCCTGGATGATGCGTGAGCGCGTCATGAAGGTGCGGCGCGTTTCTTCCGCCATGATCATGTCGACGTAGCGCTGGCGGTATTTCTGTTCCTGATCGGTCAGACCATGGAATTTTTCCGGCAGCGGACGGATGGATTTGGTCAGTAGACGCAGATTCTTCGCATGGATGGTCAACTCGCCCTTGTTGGTCTTGAATAGCGTGCCTGACACGCCGAGGAAGTCGCCCAGATCCCAATGTTTGAAGGCATCGTGTGCGGCCTCGCCGGTGACATCGTTCGAGATATAGACCTGGATGCGGCCGCTCATGTCCTGCAAGGTCGCAAAGCTGGCTTTGCCCATGACGCGCTTGAGCATCATGCGTCCGCCAAGCTGTACCTCGATGCCCTTGCCTTCGAGTTCGGCCTTTTCCAGTTCGCCGTATTGCGCCTGTAGGTCGCCGGCGTAATGCACGCGCTCGAAATCGTTGGGGAAGGGCGTACCGTTCTCGCGAAGTTTGCCAAGTTTCTCGCGGCGTTCGCTGATGATCTGGTTGTCGTCGGTGGGTTGGATCACGTCGGTCATGTTTGATGTTCAGGTTGTTGCGGCATTCTGGACAATGCCGTATTGATTGTTTAATACGTGGATTTTCTCATATTTCCGTCCCAAGGCCGGGAGGCTTGTGCGGAGTTAGCTGCGGAAAATAAAATACACTGCGCCCATCAGGCACAGCGCCGCCCAGAGGTAATCGAGTTTGAGCGGCTGTTGCATGTACAGGACCAAAAAGGGGACGAACACCATTAAGGCGATGACTTCCTGCAGAATTTTCAGCTGGGGGAGGCTCAATACGGTGTAACCAGTGCGGTTGGCGGGCACCTGCAACTGGTACTCGAATAGTGCGATGCCCCAACTGATGAAGGCGGCAAGCCACCAGGGTTTGTCGGCCAGGTTTTTGAGATGCGCATACCAGGCAAATGTCATGAACACATTTGAGGCCACGAGCAGCCCGATGGTGATGTAGATAGCCAGGCGCGGCTCCATGCTTAAACGCCCTGCTTTAGACTTGCCTCGATGAATGCATCCAGGTCGCCATCCAGCACTTTTTGCGTATTGGAAATTTCAACGTTGGTGCGTAAATCCTTGATGCGGGAGTTATCCAGCACATAGGAACGAATCTGATGGCCCCAGCCCACGTCGGATTTGCCAGCCTCAAGCTTGTCCTGCTCGGCCTGGCGCTTGCGGATTTCTGCTTCGTATAGGCGCGATTTCAGCATGGCCATGGCTTCGGCGCGGTTGCGGTGCTGCGAACGGTCGTTCTGGCACTGCACGACGATCCCGCTGGGTTCGTGGGTAATACGTACCGCGGAGTCGGTCTTGTTGATGTGCTGGCCACCTGCGCCGGACGCGCGGTAGGTATCGATGCGCAGGTCGGCTGGGTTGATGTCAATTTCGAACGACTCGTCTACCTCGGGGTAGACGAACACGCTGGCGAAGCTGGTATGACGTCCGCCGGAGGAGTCGAATGGCGATTTGCGCACCAGCCGATGTACGCCGGTTTCGGTGCGCAAATATCCGTAGGCGTATTCGCCTTCGATTTTGATGCTGGCTGAGCGGATGCCAGCCACGTCACCTTCTGTTTCTTCCAGCACTTCGGCCTTGAATCCCTTGCGCTCGGCGTAGCGCAGGTACTGACGCAGCAGCATGGAGGCCCAGTCGCAGGCCTCGGTGCCGCCGGCACCGGCCTGGATATCCAGGAAGCAATTGTTGGGGTCGGCCGGGTTGGAGAACATGCGGCGGAATTCAAGGCCGGAGATTTGTTCCTCAATGCCGTCCACATCGGCGATGACCGCATTCAGCGTATCTTCGTCGTTTTCGGCGAGGGCCATGTCGTACAGGTCGCGCGCATCGGTAAGGCCTTGCGCGATCTGGTTCAGTGCCAGGACGACGTCCTCCAGGCTCTTGCGTTCGCGGCCTATGTCCTGAGCCTTTTTCGGGTCATCCCAAAGGCTGGGGTCCTCCGCGAGTTTGACGACTTCCTCTAGACGAGCAGTTTTGCCGTCGTAGTCAAAGATACCCCCTCAGGGAACGCGAACGATCGGCGAGATCGTCCAGTCTTCCCTGCAGTTGATTGAGTACTTCCGGTTCCATGATGCGTATTGATTCGGCAAAGGCGGGATTATACGGCTTCAGAGCCGCATTAGCAGCCAGCCGATAATGAGGCCGCCGCCGGCAGCGCCCATGCCGGCAATGGCATGACGCGCCATATTCCAGCCGCCAATGGCCCAGACCAGCGCAGACTTGAAGCCAAGGTTGGCGATATAGGCAAGAACGATTGCGAAAACGGTTTCATCGACCGTGATGCTTTTGAGGCTAAACAGGCGCAATGAAGAAAGTGTAATGGCATCTACGTCGGTCAGGCCAGAGACGGCGGCAACGGCATACAAGCCTCGGGTACCAACCTGATCGGAAAGCCAGGCTGAGGATAGCAGCACCGCCGCGTAGAGTGCGCCGAAAGTAAGGGCTGCGCGGATTTCGGTGGGGTTGGACAAAATCAGTTCGGGAGTTTCGCCAGTTGGTTTGAGTTTGTGTAGTCCGTACCATGCGGCGAGCGTTCCGGTTGCCAGGCCTGTTGCAAGGATGGGCGCAAGTTTTGCAAATGCCTCAAGCGACAGCACGCCGACCAGAACAGACAGGCGAACCAGTACCACCAGATTGGCCAGCACGATGACGACGACGGCAAGCCGCCCCACCGCTTCGTTCCCTTTTCCGTGGCGTGAGAAAGTCAGGGTAGTGGCGGTGCTGGATACGATTCCACCCAGCAGACCGATCAGGACCGCGCCACGGCTTTGTCCGACGATGCGCAGCGTGGCGTAGCCTGCAAGGCTGATACCCGAAATCAGTACCACCATCCACCAGATCTGGTGCGGGTTGAGCGCACCGTAAGGACCGTAGCCCTGGTTGGGCAAAAGCGGTAGAACGATCAGCGAAAGTACGGCGAATTGTAGGATGGAAATCAGATCGCGCCGTGCAAGGGCCTGGCTGATGCCGCGTAGCTCGGCCTTGAAATACAGCAGGATGGTTGCACCAATACCCAACATTGCAGCGAGCTGCAATTCGTTGAACCAGCACAGCACGCCCAGCCCGTAGCACACGAGCACGGCGCCAACGGTAGTGGTGCCAGGGTCGCCGCTTTCCGTCGGTTGCCTGGCGTAGGCCGCCACCATCATGCTGCCGGACAACAACAGTCCCACGGCAATCATCCAGGGTGAGCCAGTCTTGTCCGCAATGTGCGAAGCCATGACGGCGAACAGGGCGGTGAGGGCGAAAGTGCGCAAGCCCGCTTTCGCAGCAGGGTTGCGTTCACGTTCCAGCCCCATGAGCAGGCCCAGGGCCAGCGCCGCCAGGTATCGCGGCAGGACGTTGAGGTCAGGTGGCAACCAATCGGGATTCACGGCAAGGTTTCCCAGTAATGCAGTTTCAACTGAATAGCCGACTGGCCATTGAAATCATTGAGCATGGCAGTGTAGGTGCCGGCAAATCGATTGGGCAAAGGCTCGCTGTGGAAAAAGGCCATGGCCTCGTAGCGCCTGTTATTTAGCATTACTTCCAGTTTAAGATGTTTTTCGCCAACGATGCGCTGATTCAGTACCGACAGCTCGCCCTGAAAAAGCGGAGCAGGGAAGCCTTGCCCCCAGACCGCGTTATCCAGCGTTTTTACCAGTTCCAGATTCAACTCTTCTGGATCGAGTTCACCGTCAGTCTCGATAATTTCCTCGAGATCGGCGGGGGAGAGCCATTCGCGTGCAAGCTTCTCGAATGCGTTCTGAAAAGTCGGGAAGTCTTCTTCCTTGATCGAAAGTCCTGCCGCCATGGCGTGTCCGCCGAATTTAAGGATGAGGCCAGGATGCTGTCGGTCAATCCAGTCGAGCGCATCGCGCAGATGCAGCGCGGCAATGGAACGTCCAGAACCCTTGAGTTCGCCATTCTCGCCCGGTGCAAAGGCGATGACGGGACGATGATATTTTTCCTTGATGCGTGAGGCGAGGATGCCGACCACGCCCGCGTGCCATTCGGGATGGTAGACCGCAAGACCGTGACTGTCTTTGCAGTCCACATCTTCCAACAAGGCTTGCGCCTGTTCCTTCATGTCGGTTTCAATGTCCTTGCGTGAAAGGTTCAGCTCATGCAACTGCTGCGCCAGCGGCAACGCTGTTGCAATATCGCGCGCCAACAGGCAATCAATGCCCAGGCGCATGTCTTCCAGCCGGCCGGCTGCATTGAGACGCGGCCCCAGCATGAAACCAAGGTCAAATACGCTTGCTTTGTCCGGGCGGCGTCCCGCGACCTGCATCAGCGCCTTGATACCGGGCGAGGCCAGACCGGCGCGGATGCGCTGCAATCCCTGGTTGACGAGAATGCGGTTGTTCGCATCCAGCTTTACGACATCCGCCACCGTGCCTAGCGCGACCCGGTCGAGCAGCACGCGCAGATCGGGCTCGGGCTTGCCATCGAAGATGCCGCGGCCGCGCAGTTCCGCACGCAACGCCAGCAGCACATAAAACATCACACCCACCCCAGCCAGGTGCTTGCTGGGGAACGGACAACCCGGCTGGTTGGGATTGACGATGCATGCCGCATCTGGAAGTGTGTCGCCAGGCAGGTGGTGGTCGGTGACATAAACCGGGATGCCCAGTTCATTCGCGGCATTCACACCGTCGATGGCAGCGATGCCGTTGTCCACCGTAATCAGCGCGTCGGGCTCCCGCTGTGCAGCCTCTTCAACGATGGCAGGCGACAGCCCATAGCCGTGCACGGCGCGATTGGGGACGAGGTAATCGACAGTGGCGCCCAGCATACGCAGGCCCTCCACGCCGACTGCACAGGCGGTGGCGCCGTCGGCATCGTAGTCCGCCACAATGAGGAAACGCGCGCCAGCTTCGATACCGTCAGCCAGTTCTCCTGCCATTTCGCGAATGCCATTCATGGAATCGAAAGGCAGCAGGCTGGTGAGCCTGGACTGGATGTCTTCCTGGGTTTGTACATTGCGCGCGGCATAGAGCCTGGAGAGCAAGGGGCTTACGCCAAGTTTGAGCAGCTTATGGTAGCTGTCAGTATCTACACTGCGTGTCTGTATTTTTGGCACGACCTTAGCCCTCGCACATATCCTGATACAACTCAAGGTATTGGTGCGCACTCTTTTTCCAGCCAAAATCGCGCGTCATGCCGTTTTTCAGCAGCTTCTGCCAGGCAAGCTTGTGGCGGTAAAGAATCAATGCGCGGCTGACAGTTTCGATGAGCGAGTATTTGTCCAGAAAGTTGATAACAAAACCAGTGGCCTCACCCTGGTTGAGATTTTCCTGGCTGGCGTGGGTAACTGTGTCGGCCAGGCCGCCGACATTGTTTACCACGGGGGGGGTGCCATAGCGCAGGCTGTACATCTGGTTTAACCCGCAGGGTTCGAAGCGCGAGGGCATGAGAAAAATATCTGCGCCCGCCTCGATGCGATGGGCAAGCCCTTCGTTGTAGCCGATGACGACTGCGATTCGACCCGGATTGGCATTGGCCAGTTTGCGCCACGTGGTTTCCAGTTTCTGATCGCCACTGCCCAGCACCACAAGCTGCACACCGAGTTCAAGCAACTTGGGCACTGCCTCGATCACTACATCGGAACCCTTTTGCTCGGTCATCCGGGACACCATGCCGAGGAGGGGGGTTTTGGCGTTGTATTGCAAACCGAGTTCGCCCTGAAGTGAGAGTTTGTTTGCGGATTTGCCGGCGATGTTGTCGGCGGAATAAGGGGCATAGAGGTGCGGGTCGGTTGCAGGGTTCCACTCTTGGGTGTCTATGCCGTTGAGAATTCCACTCAACACATTCTTGCGCGCAGACAGCAAACCCTGGAAGCCCATGCCAAATTCCTCGGTCTGGATTTCCTTTGCATAGCTGGGGCTAACCGTAGTGATGCGGTCGGCGTAAACCAGGCCAGCCTTCAGGAAGGACAGATTGCCATAGTATTCCATACCGTCCACTGAAAAACTTTCCTTGGGCAGGCCTAGTTTCTCAACGACAGCGGCCGGGAATATTCCCTGATATGCAATGTTGTGTATGGTAAAAACAGATGGAGGGCGAGGGGGTTTCTCAAAATTCAGGAAGGCAGGCGCGAGACCTGTTTGCCAATCGTTGCAATGGAGCACGTCAGCCTTGAAGCCGAGAGGCGACTTGGAACCGGCCAGCCATGCGGCAAACTGCGACAGTAGGCCGAAACGCAGAGCATTGTCGGGCCAGTCCTGTGCCGATTGATCCTGATACAGGCCATCCCTGCCATAGTAGCCAGCATGATCGATAAGGTAGACCGGAACGCCGGTGCCCGGGAAGGTTCCGCGAAGCAGTGCAGTTTCCCCGTGCGTGGGCAGGTCTATGCGAAACACTCGCGACAGGTTTTCGGCTTTTGCCAGTGCCGATGGATAACCGGGCATCAGCACACGCACATCCACGCCAATATCCTGCAAGGCTACCGGCAAAGAGCCGCTGACATCGGCGAGTCCGCCGGTTTTGGCCAGGGGATGCGCTTCGGAAGTGGCGAACAGAACTTTCATCATGTAATTGTTATCTCAGTTGCTCAGAGTATAACGTTCGAATGAATCAACAGTTCGCCGGACTGAGCCCGTTTTTTGCTTAAGTAAACCCAGGGCATGGAAAAGCATTGCACTATGCTGAACAAGTGGAATAAGGAGTCGAATATGCAGGAAACCGGATTAATCGGGTTGGGGCGCATGGGTGCCAACATGGCGCGTCGACTGTCGCGCGCGGGTCTGAAACTGGCGGTACACAACCGAACCCATGAG
>JAHENE010000247.1 GCA_024643305.1 Thiobacillaceae bacterium
TCCCGTAAACGGCAAACATATCGAAGGCGCACTGGAACTGCCGGAGAACCCAATCGGCCTGGTGCTTTTCGCACACGGTAGCGGCTCCAGCCGCCACTCGCCGCGCAACAATTACGTGGCGAGCGTGCTGCGCGAACACGGCGTGGCTACCTTGCTGATGGACCTGCTGACACCCGAAGAAGACCGCGACTACTCGCAGCGCTTTGACATCGATCTGCTGGTTGAGCGCCTGCACGCCGCTGCGCGCTGGGTGAAGCAAAACCCCGGTACCGCCACCTTGTCGGTGGGTTATTTCGGCGCCAGTACCGGTGCTGCAGCAGCCTTGCGCGCTGCTGCCGGGGAAGAGTCTATTGCAGCCGTGGTCTCGCGTGGCGGTCGTCCAGACCTTGCGCCACCGGATGCATTGCGCAAGGTAAAAGCGCCTACGCTGTTTCTGGTGGGCGGACAGGATTTTGGCGTGATCGAGTTAAACGAGCAGGCCTATGCTGACCTTGAATGCGAAAAGAAATTCATTATTGTTCCCGGTGCAACTCATCTGTTTGAAGAGCCGGGAACGCTGGAACAGGTCGCGAATCATGCGGCCGAATGGTTCGAGAAAAGCTTCAGGAAACCTGCCGGCTCCTGAGTATGGCGATTACCTCTTCATCCGAGACCTGATCGAAGTCCTGGTAGAACTGCCCGACCGCACGGAATCCCTCCGGCGCGTACAGGCAAACGACCTCATCGCAATACGGCCGCATTTTTTCCAGCGTATCGGGTGGTGATACCGGCACTGCGCAGATGAGCTTGTCCGGGTCCTTTGCCCGCATGGCATGGAGTGCGGCGATCATGGTGCTGCCCGTGGCCAAACCGTCATCCACCACGATAGCGATGCGACCGCTGGGATCTATGGGCGGGCGAAGCGGCGTATATTGGGCGCGTCGTTCGCGCAGCGTTTCCATCTGGCGTTGTTTCTCGCGTTCCATGTATTCCGGTGTGCCGCCCGCACCGGCTGCGTAGTCGGCAATATAGGCCCAGCCGGATTCGTCGATACTGCCCAAGGCGAATTCGCTGCTGTAGGGCGAAGTCAGCTTGCGCACCAGCACCACATCCAGTTCGCCTTCCAGTAACTCGGCCACTACTTTTCCCATCGGCACGGCGCCGCGAGGAATGGCCAGAATTAGCGGATTCTGCCCTTTGTACGCCGACAGGGCTTCGGCAAGCTTGCGGCCGGCATCTTCACGGTTGGCAAATATCATCAACTTCTCCTTCGTTTCTGTTTTCAGGGTAGGCATTGAAATCAGGCCCGACAAGATTTGCCAGGGCAGACTACAGTTAAAAGGATGGAAATTTAGCCATGAATGAAGATACCGCCTATTTTGAACATGGCGCCGACATCGGCGTGATTGGCCGAGGCGCCCGTCTGGAAGACGCATTTATCGAAGCCGCGAGCGCCATGTTTGCCATCATGGCGGTGCCCGAACAGGTAGAAGAATCCCTCAGCGTCGATATCGAGTTTGAAGAAAATGATGTGGAGTTTGCGCTTGTGACCTGGCTGAATCGCCTCCTGGCCGAGGCCCGTCTGCATGGCGCGGTTTTCAGGCGATTCGAACTCAAGCGCAATGGCGACACCTACCAGGGAAGGGCGATTGGATGCGTGTGGAACCCATCCATCGAGCGCGGTACCGAGGTAAAAGGCGCGACCCTGACAGCACTTTCTGTGCAGCGCGACGAAGCGGGCTGGGAAGCCCGTTGCATAGTGGACGTATAGGCAATGGATATAAGCAGATTCAAACCGTTAAGCGAAACCTGCTGGACCATTCCCAAAGCCGGCGGCGAGGAACGAGCAGAAGTGCAACTCTACGCCGACCGCGAGTTGCTGGCGGACATGGACGACAAGGTGGCCGAGCAGATATTGAACGTTGCCAAGCTGCCAGGGATTGTTGGTGCCGCCATGGCAATGCCGGATGCGCACTGGGGTTACGGTTTCCCTATTGGCGGAGTCGCAGCGTTTGACGCAGACCTGGGGGGCATCATTTCCGCTGGCGGCGTGGGCTTCGATATTTCCTGCGGCATTCGTTGCCTACGTACCAACCTAAGCCCGATTGATCTCGCGCCCAAGGCAATGCAACTGGCCGATTCACTTTTCCGAAACATTCCGGCAGGCGTCGGGCGCGAAGGCGAAATCAAGCTCAGCACCACGCAGATCGACGAAATCATGCTGCAGGGCGCGAACTGGGCAATGGTGCGCGGATATGGCGAGCCGGAGGACCTGGAATACATCGAGGAGCATGGCCAGGTGAAAGGCGCCGACCCCGGCTGTGTTTCCGAACTGGCCAAGAAGCGCCAGCGCGGGGAAATGGGCACGCTGGGTTCGGGCAACCATTACCTGGAAGTGCAGATGGTGGAGAAGATTTTTGATGAGGCCTGCGCCCGGGCCTATGGTTTACATGAAGGCCAGATTTTGGTGTCTATCCATTGCGGTTCGCGCGGACTCGGTCATCAGATCGGAACCGATTATCTGGTAAGTCTGGCCAAGGCTGCGGGCAGGCTTGGTATCAATCTGCCCGATCGTGAACTCGCCTGCGCGCCGATCAACAGCCCGGAGGGACAGGAATATCTGGGCGCCATGAATTCCGCGATTAATTGCGCGCTGGCCAATCGCCAGATACTGACTCACCTGACGCGCGAAGTATTTGCCCATGTTCTGCCACAGGCGCGGCTGGAAACCCTGTTCGACGTTTCGCATAACACCTGCAAGCTGGAACAGCACGAAGTCGAAGGGAAGAAACGCTGGCTTTACGTGCATCGCAAAGGCGCGACCCGTGCATTCGCGCCGGGGCATCCCCATTTGCCGGAGCGCTATCGGCAGGCAGGACAGCCGGTCATCATCGGCGGCAGCATGGGTACGGGTTCCTACGTGCTGGCCGGCCTTCCTGGCAATCCTGCCTATGCCTCTGCCAGCCATGGCGCCGGCCGTTCCATGAGCCGCAAACAAGCGCTGAAACATTGGCGCGGCAGGGAACTCATCGATCAATTGGCCGGTCAAGGCATTCTGATTCGTACCCAGTCGATGCGTGGTGCAGCGGAAGAAGCGCCAGGCGCGTACAAAGATGTAGATCGTGTGGCTGAAGCTACTGAAAAGGCGGGATTGGCAAAACGCGTTGCGTTTCTGCGACCCAAGGTGTGCGTCAAGGGTTAGTGCCGCCATGGTGACTAGGGGCTTGTCGCGATTGCGGTTAAAATTTACCGTTAAACAATAAGTTAGCCGTACCGGGCATGATCAAGCAACGTACTCTCAAATCCCAGGTAAAGACAACGGGTGTGGGCCTG
>JAHENE010000037.1 GCA_024643305.1 Thiobacillaceae bacterium
GAAACCATCGTGGAATGGCGTCCCGGGGGTGGCCTTTCTGAGCCGAGTTCTAAGATATTCTACATAGCGCTGACGCAGGTTTTGCTCTGGCCATGTCAGGTCAAGCGGACTATTGCTTGCGTAAGCAAAGAGGCGTTCGCGGGCACTTACGGTTTGTACGTATTGAAAGCCAGTATCGTATAACAACAGTTCCAATGCTTTTGCACTTAAGAGGAAAAGATGGTCCCCAGGCAAAAGCGCAGCGAGGATGTCCTTTTCGTCATTACCTTCCTCAATGAATTCTCCGGATGGGGTGGTTAGGACAAGAACGCCTTTTTCACTTATCCGACCAGAAAGGCTTGCAAGGAAGGCACGAGGATCTGCTACATGTTCAATGACCTCGGAGGCATAGACAATATCAAAAGTCTTCCCTTGCAGTGCAGGAATTTCGTCGAGCATACCTCTGTGGATTGGTATACCCAACTGAGAACTTCCTATTTGTCCCCATTCTGCTGCCTCAACACCGGTTGCTTCTGCAGAGAATATGGTGCTCCACATATCCAACGAAATACCAAAGCCACAGCCCACATCAAGTAATCGAGTTCTTGATGGGTTATAAAATCTCGCAATTGGCCAAAACATTTCCCATGGCCCGGCTCCGGCCTCAAGGTAATGCTGAAGGAAAGTTTCGGAGGCTATATTTCCATCGTCGTAGGAGGATTCGACAGCATTCGGATAGAAGCGGGTATTGCAGGAACCGCATTGATATAGGTTTACCCGGGAGCCTGTCCGCATGTGCGGAATATCCAATTGAATCTTGTGTTGTCCGTAAGTGCCGCAAATCGGGCAACGTCTTTCAGAATTATCTTCTGTCGCCCTTGTCCATTGGATATCAGTAACGCGGAGCATAACTATATTTCGAAATAATATTGCGATGTGTGCCCTGAAGGCCTGGAATCCCCGCGGTCAATAGAATTGACGCGGGCCTGGAGTTTTATTTTTATTCGCGTTCCTCCCAGCCTGAATTTCCAGTTTACCTTGAGCAAAAGGCCAGAAAATCTAGTGGTGAAGGCTTAATCTGATGATTCAGGCATCGCCTCACTGGGTGTATCAATGCCGTCATCTTGAACATATTGCAAAAATGCCTGTTCAAGAGAGGCGCCTTCAGGTTTGGCTTCAATCAGGCGGTGGCCTGCCTGTTCGATTTTTTCAAGCGTCACCCAAATTTTGTCCTGAGAAATTTTCTGAACCCATCTCCGGCCAGGTTGCGGCGCTGCATTCTCAATAGGGGTGTTGCCCTCGCTAACGACAAGGTAGATCGACGGGGCAATGCTGCCAAGCTCCAATGGGGTATTGACCGCCTTTAATGATCCCTTGTGAATGATGCCAAAGCGGTCAGCAAGACGTTCCACGTCATTCAAAATGTGGGATGAGAAGAACAGGGTATTACCTTGTTGATGGTATTCCATCAATATATCCGACACTTCCCTGCGCCCAATGGGATCAAGTCCGGATAAGGGCTCGTCCAAAATCAACAATCTTGGTTTGAAGGCTAATGCATGCGCAAGTGCTACACGTTGGGTCATGCCTTTGGAAAACTGGCGAATATGCTTCTTTGCTACATGCGCAATGCCGAAACGTTCCAGCCAGTTCATGTAGTGTGTATTAAGATCCTGGCCTTTCAGGCCATGCATCTGGCCACCCATTTGCAATATTTCCAGCGGTGTCAGGTAATCATATAAATATGGGTTTTCTGGCACATAGGCCATGCCTTGCCTGGATGCGGGATCGTGAACTTGTTTACCAAAGATTCTGGCGTTGCCGTCAGTCGGCCGGATATTACCGGTCAGGATCTTTATCGTAGTGGTTTTGCCCGCGCCGTTTGGGCCTATAAATCCAAATGCCTCGCCTTCGCCAACCTCCAGGGTGATACCATGCAAAGCCGTAACCTGCTTCCATGGTTTCTCATAATAAGACTTCTTCAGTCCCTGAATTTCTATAGCTAGGGTTGTCATAATTTAGGAAACCGCCTTATGTGAAATATAATTTGCGGGACGCCATTTTCATCCAGCGTGTAACCGGTACCTAGCGGGTCAACGGGTATGAATGGCAACATGCCGCTCTCGACGAGATCGTTTAGTTGGGTGGGGGGGCGTTGATATTTCTCCGTATATTTTGCGGTGGCATCCCGCAAAATGATCAGTCGTTGCAAACGCACAATTCTCGCTCGGAGAAACTGCTGCAGGTTTTTGTTGCGCGTGGATTTTATCAATCCATCCAAGAACTGGATTGCATTGGCTGGGTTGTCCCCTTTCTCCATGAATTTTGCAGCATTGTTTAGTAATGCATCCCTATTCTTCCCGCTGACGCGATCTGCCGCCAATTTATAGTGGCGACCAGATTCTTCAAATCTTGACTCAAAGTACATGTAATCAAAACCCAGAAAATATGGCGGCATAAAATCAAAGGGTCTGGCTTCGCTGGCGCGATGAAGGATGCGAATCGCTGTTGGGTGCTCGTCGATCCAGGGAAGTATCCCCTGGGCAATGTAATAGTTGTCTTCCTGAGCAGGGTTGAGCAAAGAGGCGTCTTCCTGGATCTTGGCAAGAGTGGGGTAGTAAACGCTATTGAGATCCTTGATGGGCACTATGGTGGCACGAAACACAGCAAGGTTTGCTGCAAGAAATCGGTCGCCTCCAGATAATACAATCTGGATGGCGGGAGAAACAGCCACATTGATTTCCTCGACTTCCTTCGGCCTGGGGAAGCTTTTCACATGGTTTGTAGTGGGGATATAAGCTGCCGCAACTGCGGCCAACAAAACCGCCGTTACAACCCTTTCTTTTGATAGGTTAGTTAAATAAGGGTTCATGGCAGCCATCCTTCAAGCCACTTGTCCAGATTGTCTTCCAGTATCCATTTGCTGTGGATATGCGCCTTGAGCACATCACCTTGGACAGCCAGTGCATCCCTGTCCGAGATGGCGTGCTGTATGGCCTCTATCCAGTCCTTTGGATTATTGGAAACACGTGTTACCGGGAATTCGCCTTGATAAGTCACAATGTCTGTACAGATTACGGGGTAGCCTAGAACGCCATATTCCAGAATTTTAAGGGCGCTCTTGGCATCATTGAATGGGTGATATTCAAGGGGAGCGAGCGCTAGATCAAGATTCAGGCTTGCCAGCTTGGATGGGTAGTAATCGAGTGATGTGGACTCGTGGTATTCATGGATGTAAGGGCGTAACGACTCCGGGCACATTCCGAAAAAGATCCAATCCACCTGCTTATGCAAAGCCTTTATTACGGGATGAAGCAAGCCAAGATCTCCGGTGTGGCTTATTCCGCCGGCCCAGCCTACACGTGGCCTATTGCCCTGGAGGCGCTTGGGCTTCAATTGCCCCCACTTGGCTCTTTCAACGTAGTTCGGGACGATTCTCACATCCCCGCAAAATCCACCATAGTGGTTTGCCAGGACTTCAGAGGTGGTGACAAATCTGTCGCACATGCCGACGGCTTCGGCAAGGCGCTCAAGCTCATCGCCATGCATCTGGTTTCTGTGCGTGCTGCTGGGAGGCAGGTTGTGCAGCAAATCGTCCAATTCAAACACCCGAAAAGCATTGCTGTAACTCTTGATTTCCTTGATGGCGTCCAGGTGATCGTTTTCCACTTGCCGCTGCAGGATCACCACATCAGGATTTACCTTGGCAAACTGCCCCGGATATAGGAGTTTGAGGCAGACATGCGCCTGGGCTAAACCGGCTGCATTCAACGCACGGCTTGGGGCGACAAGCCGGTATTCTCCGCAGCCTTGCAAGTCGCCCGGGTAAGCCAAAATGCGAGGCGCTGGACGCCAGGCAGGATCCCAACCGACGGCTGGATCCCTTTCCAGTTCAAAGTCTCTGGATTCAAGCGAAAGGCTGCGATTATAGGCAGGGTCGAACGCCATCCATTTAAGCCAGCGCTTGTACATGACATCCCGCTCATATTCCGTGCGCCGTATATGTTTTTGGCGATCTGGTGACGCCAGCTGTTTCTTGAGACTGACGGATGTCTTGTGGATCAGAGTGGCGGCAGGTGTCCAGGTAATCCCATGACCGGCTTCCCTGACTTTCAGACAAAGATCTACGTCGTTGTACATTACCTTGAGGTCGGCCTCATCCATTCCGCCCACTTCATCGTATAGGGCTTTGCGGATCAGGAGGCAGGCGCCTGTCACAGCCGAATAGTTTTGCGTAACTCCTGCGCGCAACATATAGCCCGGTTCATCGGGCGAAGAGCTGATGAAAGGATGTTCCGCTACGCCTTTCATGCCAAGTACGATGCCGGCATGTTGCACCTTCCTATCGGGGAACAGCAGGCGAGCGCCGACTATTCCGATATTGGGGCGCAGACCATGACGCACCATCTCGCTCAACCATGATGCCTGAATGATCTCGGTATCGTTATTCAGCAGCAGCAGGTATTCCCCATTGGCGGATCGTGCCCCAAAGTTGCATATTGCGGAGAAGTTGAACGGGTGAGGATAGTCGAGCAAGCGGATTTTCGGGTGCTGTTTGATTTCGTTGAAATAATCGAGCACATCCGTATCACGGCTGTCGTTATTCAGAATCAAGACCTCGAAATTCGGGTAGTCGGTTTTTTCCAGGAGACTGTCTATGCAGGGTTTGATCAACTCAAGATGGTCGCGTGTCGGTATCAATATGCTGACCAATGGCGTCCGGTCGAGTGGATAAATCAGCTTGTGGGTTCCCGGAACGAGCCCGCTGCCGACTTTGACGTCGATGGCCCGGCGGGAGAAATGATTCCTGAGCGACTGCATTGCACTTTCCAGAATTTCCTTTCGCGGCCTGATGCAGTGCCCGCCCTTCACAAAACGCGTATAGATGATTTCAGCCAGGTGGCCAATCGCGGTTGAGGATACCTGTTCAGTAAATCGCAGAAAAACGTCGTAGGATTCGACCCCGTCCATCGTGGCGTCGACCCCGCCTGTTTGAATAAACAGATTCTTGTCGAAGAGGCAGAGGCCCCCAAAATAGGGATAGGAATGGAGCAAATCCTGGTTGTAGTCAGGCTTGAAAAGCGGCAGTGAGCGGATGGCATCTATCGATATCTGGTCTTCATCGGAATAGATGATTTTCCATTCCGGATTGAGTCGTGAATGAAAGGCCAGCTTGAAAAAAGCTTGGGAAGCAAGGCGGTCTCCGGCTTCCACAAAGCCGATCCAGTCCGAATCCTGTTCCCCGGCCAGGCGATTTAGGGCGTCGTAGCTGTCTTCATCGTCGGCCAGCTCATACCAGTGAATTCTCTCCCCCAGTCTCAAATCATCGGGCTGTGGCGTGAATGCGATTATTGTGAGATTCCAGTGGGGATAAATCTGGGTTTCGAGGCTGTCGAGCGTATGTTTTAGCCACTGTGCCTGCAGTGGCAACAGGGTGATGAACAGGTGGAAACGGGGATGTCTTTCCCAGCGGCTTGATTCATTTTCCATCCAGCGTATGTCGCGTGGCATTACATGCTGAGTCAGCAGCCATTTCTGGTATACATCCTGATTGTTCAGATGTTCGAAATCCACTTTCGGCATGCTGTAGCGTGCCGCCAAGCCGTTCTTTATCGCTTGTTCAAAGGCGGGCGTCAACTGGCTGTCAGGGCTTGTCAGAGCGTGTTCTCTTTCGAACAAACTCCTGGCGTTGAGCCCCATGCGGCTGCTTTCGCCAGGGTTTCTTAAGCAAGCCTCAAGTGCTTCAAACCAGGTATCCGTCTTGTTGTCGAGCAAAATGCCGGTTTGCAGGTGCTGAACATGATCGCGGCAAGGCGTCACGTTGCTGGCCATAACCGGAATGCCATAGGCGTTGTATTCAAGTAACGGCAATGCGCTTCTTAGGGCTTGGGAGGGAGCATCCTGCAAAGGCATCAAGGCCAGGGAGGGCTGGATGCGACGGATCGTCTCATCCCATTCCTGACAATGGGTAACCATGGGATAGAAATGGAACGCAGGATGATCATCCAAAGCCCCCAAGCCGCGGCCAAAGAAATGGAATTCCACTTTGCCAGGATAGCTGTCGGCCAGTTTTCTCAGAGCTTCACTTATCAACAGAAAGTTTTCAAGGTGGCCTTCGTCTCCCCGGTAAATTATTCTGAAAACATCTTTGCTTGCAGGAGAGACGGGAAGAAATCTTTTTGCATCAAGTTTCTGGGGGATGACGGTGATGCGGGGATTGAGTGATTTGTAATGGTCTCTTTGCACCTCACTCCCGACCACGACCAGATGGGCAAGCCTGAGACTTTCGCGAATGAATTGACGGAACCCGCTCTTGGCACGCCACTCCTCGCTGCCCAGTTCCGGCATGGATTCGTCAAAAAAATAAATGACGGGCTTGCCTGATGAGAAAACATGATCCAGGACATCCGACGACATGATTGATGGAAATTGACCATGAATCAGATAGCCATCGGCATTATGGATGTCCTCGTCAACATGCTTGAAGTCGTTGCTTTCCACCCAACTGCCATATACAAGCCTGAAACGCGAACCTGATTGTTGGGTTGGAATGAAAACGCTTTCCTCAACTCTTCCTCCTTTCGGGTCGCTTGTCAGAACGGCGAATGTGAAATTCGGGGCAGGGGAAGCGTTGATTGTCTCTTCAAATACTGCCTTGCCGGAGCGAGCCTCAAGAGGCGAGCTGTCACGGCGTTGCTTCTCGATGACAAAAACACTGTCATAAAAATGCAGAGAATGGGCGCTGCGGGGAATTGAAGCCGGCACAAGACAATCTGGATCTTTGGTGTGAAAGCCATGCAGTTTGTCGACCAGCCGTTTGGCATATTCCATGAATGTGCCGGGACGCTCAATTCCTCCGCCCCATTCAGGCAGATAGCTGGTATACAGATCTTCACACAGGTAAACCCCATCCTCGGCAATAAATGGATAAAGCTCCTCAAAAGAACTTATCTGCTGTTGCATCAAATGCCCGCCATCATCAATGAGTATGTCGGGACGAGGAATTTCTTCCTTTAGTTTGCGAAGAAAAGTTGGATCGCCCTGGTCGCCGATGAAAATGCGCACATTTTCTTCCTCAAACTGCTTGCATCGAGGATCAGGGTCGATAGCATAGATTTTTGCCTGTGGGCCGAAATAGTCTTTCCAGAGCTGAAGTGAGCCGCCGTGGGCGATGCCTATTTCAAGGATGTTGACGGGTTTGCCCCGGTATCGCTGGAAATGAAGATCGTAGATCTCAAAATAATGCAGCCGCTTTTTTAGAAGGCGCCCCTGATCCTTGTCAAAGTGGCGGCGGAGATCGTTGTCGGCCTGATACATGGAGGTGGTCGAGTTATGTTCCAAAATTTGGCAAGAGTTTTCATCGAGAAAATGATGAAAAACATAATGTGTACAGCCTGCCAGGCAGGCTGCAGCCCAAGCTTAATTGAACTCCCTGCGCTGGAAAAAAAGCATCGCCAATGCCAAGGCAATCATAGTATAAAGTGCGACATGTGCGCTGGACCACAGCGTGGTGGCAGTATCCGGCCAGATGCCGTAAAGGGTGGCTGAGCGGACGTCGAGACGCGAAAGATCCGGGATAATCCAGTGAATTGCATCAAGCAAAGGCTGATAGATTTTCACCTGTTTTGTCGTTGCCTGATCGGAAGCCAGATAGGCGAGGATGGGGCCCAGGGAACGCGCTGAAACAGTGAATGCCAAACCGACAAAAAATGCCAGCATGGGGGTTGTGCTAAGCGCGGAAATCAGGATGGTAAAGGCGCCGATGGCCAGCATGTCCAGCCAAATAAGAGGGAGGGTCAGGGCTAGTCCGTGCAAGTAAACCTGATTGGACTGCTCATACCCGGAATGAGCGACCAGCCACCATGCGGCCAACGTAAAGAGGCCAAGGCCGATGACCGCCATAGCCGCCAAGCCTGCAATGGCAAGAAAGCGACTCAAAATATAAATACTTCGGGGGAAAGGATAAGCCAGCACAAAATAAATGGTGCGGCGTTCCAGATCTTTGCCTAAAAGTTCGGTTACCCAGAACAAAACCAGCAGGGCGCCAAACAGCCGAATTAGAGAAAGCCCAACGTCCAACCCAACGGTTTCCGGCTGACGGCCGGAAAATTCAGCGGCAAGCCATGCGGTTGCTGCGGTGAGCATGCCGAGAAATACAATCAGCCTGGCGCCTCGGCCACGAAAGCCGGAACGCCAGGCTGTAAGGCTTTGAGCTAAAAGCGAGCCCAAATTTAAGCAGCGCAGCCAGAAAGCGAGTCTGTGGTCTTGCCGGTTGCGGCGCGAGTCGTCATCAGCGAGCTGTTGGTGGTCATGCCAAAGCTGCTTTTGCCCTGCACATGGTAGGAGCAGGCTGCGAAATACGAAGCGTTATCGTCATATTCGGTATGCACGCCTTTGGAGCCGGCAAACGCAACATCTTCCTGCAGGTAGTTCCCAGCAGTGATGGTGCAAGTGGCGACATCGCTGGCGCCGGTAACGGTGCCGCATTCAGCAGCAGCAGCAGTTTGGGGCAGCGCGGCAGCAATACCAGCTACGGCGATGGACAAGCTCAAAAGTTCAGATTTTTTCATGTTGTATCTCCAAGGTTCCGATTACTGGACGTTTGCAGCGGCGGCACGGGTGATCAGGTTGCGCACGTCGGATTGCGCAGACTTGTCCTTGGCCTTGGCTTGATAGGCGTTGAAAGAGGGAATGGCAATGGCGGCCAGGATACCGATAATCGCGACGACGATCATCAGTTCAATCAGGGTAAAACCCTTTTGCGCCTTCTTGAGTAGTTTCATGGTGGCTCCTTAAAAGTATGGTGTTGTTACGGTAGCGTGACTTCATTTGTAATACACGGGGGAAGTCACGCCCCCCGTGGCACTAACGAGCAGATTATGTGCCAACTTTAGTGGTTGTGAGAAAATATCATCAAAATCCTTGGGTTTATCATCATTGTTGTAGCTTGTGTGAATTTTGGCTGACATATTGGTATAAATTATTCTTGTGGTTATGACGTCATCCGGCCAAACCTGACAAAAAACGTCAGAAACGTTATTGCACAGCACCGGCTGCTGCCGACGTCATCAATCTCCTGACATCACTTTGCGCCGACTTGTCTGCGGCCTTGCCCCTCATTTCCTGATACATGGGCACGGCCATGGATGCGAGGATGCCGATGATCGCCACTACAATCATCAGTTCGATTAGCGTAAAGCCGGAATTACGCTGTTTGCTTGGCATGATGCTGGGTCTCCCATGGTCGTCCACCCCTATCTGTACCAGTTCATATCGCTGGAGCGGGTGTTCAGAATTGCTTTGATGATACCCACAAACCGTGGTTCGCGTCCAATATGCGATAAGTTATAAGCAAAGCGCTTGCCAGCTTGCATAAGCTGATGCTTTATTGGCTGGAGACGTTCAAAACAATTATCCGGATTATCTCATTAGCAAATCCGCGGCTTTGCATGAAGCGCATTTGTTTCGCTTTTTCCTGAGTTGTGGCAGGTGGATTGCCAAATTTCTTGCGCCAGATTTCGCGGGCGCGTTCCAGTTCGCTTTCTTTCTGGTTTGTCAGTGCATCCTGAATGATTGAGTCAGCGACTCCTCGCTGACGGAGTTCGTATGCAAGCTTGACTGCACCGCTGCGGGCACGGTGGTCGGTGATGTAGCTTTCGGCGAAGCGCCTGTCGGAAAGCCAGTTTTTCGTTTCGAATTCATCTAGCAGGCGCGCGATTGCCTCCGCTGTATGCCCTGCACGTTCCAGTTTGTTGGCAAGTTCAAAGCGGCTGTGCTCGCGCCGCGCAAGGTAGCCTACGGCCTGCTCGCACATCGGTTTTGGTGTCTTTTCTTTGGGCATGGCGAGATGGATGCATTCCCGGCATCCCAAGGGAAGCCGGGGATATAGTTAAGGCTACGCTGCGGCTTCTTCCGATTTGGAGGTGTCCGATGCGGGGTTGTGGATACCGACCGCGGCGCGAACCTTGGCCTCGATTTCCTCGGCGATGGCAGGGTTGTCCTTCAGGAATTCGCGCGCGTTGTCCTTGCCCTGACCAATTTTCTCGCCGCCGTAGGCATACCACGCGCCGGACTTGTCGACGATCTTGTGGGTGACGCCCAACTCGATGATTTCGCCTTCGCGCGAGATTCCCTGGCCGTACAAAATGTCGAAGAAGGCTTCCTTGAAGGGCGGCGAGACCTTGTTCTTGACGACCTTGACCTTGGTTTCGTTGCCGATGATTTCATCACCCTTCTTGATACCGCCGATGCGGCGGATGTCGAGACGCACAGAGGCGTAGAACTTGAGCGCGTTGCCGCCGGTGGTGGTTTCCGGATTGCCGAACATGACACCAATCTTCATGCGGATCTGGTTGATGAAGATGACCAGAGTGTTGGTGCGCTTGATGTTGGCGGTGAGCTTGCGCAGGGCTTGGCTCATCAAACGGGCTTGCAGGCCCATGTGTGAGTCGCCCATTTCGCCTTCGATTTCGGCCTTGGGGGTCAGCGCCGCCACCGAGTCGACCACCACCACGTCCACTGAGCCTGAGCGCACCAGCATGTCGGCGATTTCCAGTGCCTGCTCGCCGGTATCCGGTTGTGAGATGAGCAGGTTGTCCACATCCACCCCCAGCTTGCCGGCGTAGACTGGATCAAGCGCGTGCTCTGCGTCGATAAAGGCCGCGGTGCCGCCCATTTTCTGCATCTCAGCGATGACCTGCAGGGTCAGGGTGGTTTTGCCGGAAGATTCAGGACCGTAGATTTCGACCACCCGGCCGCGCGGCAGACCGCCTACACCCAGGGCGATGTCCAGACCAAGGGAACCGGTGGAAACGACCTGGATGTCGCGCACGATGTCGTGATCCCCCAGGCGCATGACCGAGCCTTTGCCGAACTGTTTCTCGATTTGGCCCAGCGCGGCGGAAAGTGCCTTCATTTTGTCTTCTTGGGATACGGTCGTTGCCATGGTTTGTCTCCTGAAAGTTAAGGTTGGTCCGGGTGTTTTGCTGCAACCCATGGCGCAAATTTAGACGGTACTTTTATTAATGTCAATAAAAAATATTACATAGATATAAAATAACAGATAATAAATTGTATCAAGCGTGCAACAAAGACCACTATAATCATTAAATCAAAGGCTTAAGCAAACCCGACCATGGTTTCCAAAGAAAAAATGCGTCTGGACGTGAAATGGGCAACGCGCCAGCGCCTGCTATATATCGAGGTCATGGCCTTTTATACGGGGGTGGTGAGCCGTAGCGATGTGGCCAAGGCCTTCGGCATTTCGGACCCGGCAGCCACCAAGGATCTCAAGCTTTACAGCGACCTGGTGCCGGGCAACCTCATCTATACCCAGAGCGTGTTTGGTTTTGTACCGGCTCCAGGTTTCAGTCCGGCATTCGCCGATCTGAGCCCCGCTGTTGTTCTGCCCGTCATCGCGGCCAACCTGGCTGTAGCTGGCGGACCTTATGGGGCTGAACAAATATATGGGTTACAAACAGCGCAATTGCCGTTGCCGACCCGCCTGCCCAGCGCCGGGGTGCTGGCCCAGATTACCCGCGCCATCCATGGCCGCAGGAAGCTGCGCGTAAGCTACCGCTCACTTTCCAACAATGAAACCCAGGAAAGCCGCATCCTCGAACCGCACACACTGGTCGACACCGGCTTGCGCTGGCATGCGCGGGCGTACAACGAAGAAAGCTACGATTTCCGCGATTTCGTGCTTTCACGTTTTATGGAGGCGGAGTGCCTGAGCGAACCCGCTGAATCCAGCGTGGATTACGACGAGGACTGGGTCGAGATGCTGACCCTGCAACTTGGTCCCCATGCTGGGCTGGATGCGGCAAGGCGCGAAAGCCTGCTGCTGGATTTCGGGGCGAGCGGCGAGGTGATTGAAATCGAAGTGCGGCGTGCGCTGATTGGTTACGTGCTGCAACGGCTGGGTGTCGACACGACGCTGGACCATTCAATGAACCCGAGCGCCTATCAACTGATGTTGCTGAACAGGGACGAGATCGAACCGTTTGCGGCCTGGGCTTTTCGCTAACTAACTAATCAAGCAGTTCAATAAGCCCGCGCAGGGCGGCGGCGACAGCACGCGAGCGCACCTCTTCGCGGTCGCCCGACAATCGGCAGGTGGTGGAAAGCGGAGCGGCATCGCCCATGGCCCAGCCAATGCATACGGTGCCAACGGGTTTTTTCTTGCTACCGCCGCCGGGGCCGGCAATGCCGGAAAGCGCCACGCTGATCTGGGCCGTACTTTTGGCCAATGCGCCGGTCGCCATTTCCCGCACGGTTTCCTCTGATACCGCGCCATGCTCTTCCAGCGTGGCAACATTGACCCCTAGCATTTCCTGCTTGGCGCGATTGGAGTAAGTGATAAAGCCGCGGTCGAACCAGGCAGATGATCCGGGTATGGCAGTGACAACCTGTGCTACCCAGCCGCCCGT
>JAHENE010000248.1 GCA_024643305.1 Thiobacillaceae bacterium
ACCATCAAAAGCGCGAATGCACCCATCCCCAAAATCGGGTCCAGGTTACCTGCCACGTTGTATATAACCAGAAGCGAAACAGCAATGATGCGGCCCTTGAGTATCGCCCGGGGGTCGCCGTGGTAATCGAAACTGCTGCCCGCAAGTGAAGTGTTGCGGTAAAAGTATTGCAGCCGCCTCACCTTGGCCCAGGCCGAATAAATGCCCAGCGTGAGTATAGTGAGAGCGAGGTTGACGATCCAGATGCGGAAGTATTCTCCACCCAGCCCGGTAAAGCGGAATTCGACGGCTTGCGCCGTTCCGGAACTCTGCGACATACTGCCTCCTTGTTGGTTGTTTTGGATTATCCGCAGTCGCACCACGCCCGTTGTCCGGGTCTTTACATAAACATATTTTGCCCTGAGCCGTCCCAGCATGCCACCCAGATTCGCATCTTTCGTCTTTGCCGTCTGCACAGTGCTGCTGAGCGGCTGCGAGACACTGAGCTATACAGCTCAGGCCACGTTCGGCCATCTTGACCTTATGTCGAAGCGACAAGCCATGGTCGACATCATCGCAGATGCTTCCACGCCAGATGACCTGAAAACACACCTGCAGTTTGTTGCAGACGTGCGCGAATTTGCCAGCCGCGAACTGGGCTTACCAGAAAATGGCTCATATCGCAGCTATGCTGCGCTTGATCGCGAGTACCCTGTATGGAACGTATGGGTAACGCCGGAATTCGAGCTGGAACCACGCAAGTCATGCTTTCCAGTAGTAGGTTGCGTGCCCTACCGAGGCTACTACTCGAAGCAGTCGGCCGATGAATATGCCGCCGAATTTCACAAGGCAGGGGATGATGTAAGCATTGGTGGTGTCAGCGCATATTCCACGTTGGGTTTCTTCGACGATCCGGTTACTTCCACCATGCTTCGCCTACCCGAAGAAAGACTCGCCGGACTGGTCTTCCATGAACTCGCTCATCAGGTGTTGTATGTAAAGAGCAATGCCACATTCAACGAATCCTTCGCGCGCGCTGTCGAAATCGAGGGCACTCTACGCTGGTTGGCCAGTCGGCACGATGCTGCCGCTCAGGCCCGCTACCAGGCTGCATTGGCACGGGCTGACATTTTCTTTGCAGCGGTTGGGGAGGCGCGCGCGCAACTTTCCATACTGTATGCCGCAGATATCGATGTGTCGGAAAAACGCCGTGGGAAGCTGGAAATCATCGGAGCCATGCGTGAAGCACAGCGGCGGCGCAAGGCACAGGACTCCGCATGGTCTGTTTATGATCCATGGTTCTCCGGCGCCATCAATAATGCCAAGCTCGCAACCGTCGCCACCTATTTCGACGATGTGGCAATGTTTCGAGAACTTCTCGGAAAAGCCGACGGCGACTTCAGCACCTTCTACTCGATGGTGCAGCAGAAAGCTGCACAGCTAGAAAAGCTCCACCTCTCATCAGGCTGAATGGAGAATTTCCGTTTACTCCGCTTCCTTCAGCCATCCCTTCAAGGATGAAACCCGCGCCTGGAAAACAGCTTCCTTGATGCGCGACGGGTCAACGCTTTTCGCCACTGCCCCGGCATCAATGTCTTGCGCTGCATGCAAAGCTTGCTTCAGATAATCCGTTGCAGGAAACGGGCGCTCCTCGTATCCCGGGCGCCCGTGAAAATCGCACTCGCAGGCCTGCAAGAACTCTTCAAAACGTTCCGGACGGCGGAAAGCATCAACGCGCTCGAACAATTCCACAATCGTTCCGGGGCGAAGTTCCATCGCGCGATGCACGTTGCCATGATCGCGCGCAACCGCCACAGCAAGATCACGACAATCAGCAGGTACGCGAATACGTGCGCTCAGTGCGCGCACCAGTTCGACGCTTTTCGCCTCATGGCCGATGTGTTTGGGCCAGAGCGCCGATGGCGTGGTGCCCTTGCCAAGATCGTGGGTGAGCGCAGCAAAACGCACAGGCAGACTAAAACCCTGCCGCGCGGACCAGTCAACCACCAGCATGACATGCACACCGGTGTCGCCTTCCGGATGATGCTCCAGCGGCTGCGGTATGCCGAACAATGTATCAAGCTCGGGCAGCAGTTTCGCCAGTGCCCCGCATTCCTTCAGCGCGAGAAACATTCTTGAAGGCTGCCGCTCCATCAGACCACGGGACAGTTCCTGCCATACCCGTTCCGGCACCAGCGCATCCACCTCGCCGGCATCGACCATCTGCCGCATCAGGAGCATGGTTTCCGGGGCAATGCTGAAATCGGTGAAGCGCGCCGCAAAACGCGCAACCCTCAAGATCCGTACAGGGTCTTCGGCAAACGCCTCACTGACATGGCGCAGGATTTTTGTCTCAAGGTCGTCGCGGCCGCCGTATGGATCAATAAGATTTCCGGTTTCGTCCAGCGCCATGGCGTTGATGGTGAGGTCACGCCGGTGCAGGTCTTCTTCCAGCGTGACCCCGGGCGATGCATAGACGGTGAACCCCTTGTAACCTCGGCCTGACTTGCGTTCTGTTCGGGCAAGCGCATATTCCTCGCGCGTTTGCGGGTGCAGAAAAACCGGAAAGTCCTGACCGACGGGCTTGAAGCCTCGCGCAACCATCTCTTCCGGGGTGGCGCCAACCACGACATGGTCGCGGTCCTGCACAGGCAGGCCGAGCAACCCGTCCCTGACTGCGCCACCCACCACGTATGTCAGCACGATATGAGTCTCTAGCGATGAGCCTGATGGCGGAAATCGTCGTAGTGTCCGCGCGCTTGTTCGCCCCTCATCCATGACGGAGCCAACGCTTCCAGCGCCAGCGGATGCCAGTTGGGGGGCGCCTGGTTTGTCCCGCTGCAAACATTGGGTGTTTGCATAGCGTAATAATTGTCGCGCGTCATCAGCTTGGCACCGGGCTTCAGTTCCAGCAGCCAGGCATTCCAGTAGGAGACGCTGTCTGGCAGCGGTAACAGTCTGCTGCCTACATTCATCTCTTTTTTCAGGTATTGCAGCAACTGCAGCAGAGTGTATTCACGCGGGCCGCACAGGTCATAAGTGTTGCCGAAGGTCACCCGGTCCTCCAGGCTGCCAGCAAAAGCACTGGCAACATCACCAACATACACAGGCTGGAATCGTGCATGCGGGCAGGCAAGTGGTACCACGGGCAACAGCTTGAGCATACGCGCAAACAGATTCAGAAAATTGTCGCCCGGCCCAAAGATGACCGAGGGGCGGAAGATGGTCACCTGCATGCCGCGCCGCGCCGTGAGTTTGGCACCACCCAGAGTGCCGGGATTCGTAGATGCAAGCCATCCCGC
>JAHENE010000249.1 GCA_024643305.1 Thiobacillaceae bacterium
GTGTTCAGGCGCTCCCAATGCAGTCAACCAGGCGGCACGCATGCTCAGCCGTGGTGGCCGCATTTGCCTTGCCGCTTTCGCCCAGGAGCCGGTGTTGGTGGATGTCGCTTATCTGGTGAGCAATAATATCTATGTCTTCGGGATACGCGGCGAGGGCAAGAGCGCCACGCGCCGTGCTGCGGCGTTGATGGCGCAGAAGCGCTTTCCGGCCAAACTCGTCCACACCCATACGTTTGCAATGGACCAGGTGCCCACAGCGATCCGCTACGCGAAAGAGCGCATCGAGGATGCCATCAAGGTCGTGGTGAAAATGTAGGGCCCGCAGCGTGCCTCTTGGTGGCGGGAAACAGTAAAGGGAACAGATCTTGGTGGCGGCAAAAAAGAAATACAAATTCTTGTTTATACAGCCATTTCAGCTGCCTAACGACAGCAGATTCGCTGATAAATATCACTCTGCCGTGCTGTCCAATGAACAGCGCATGCGGATGGATTACCTCAATGTCAGGCCGCTGCTCGAGGATGTGGAGTGGGACTTTCATGGTGGCCCAATCGCTCCATATGGCGACTGGGCGGTCGCGAGGAGTTTGCCCAAGTGGCCGCGGCCCGCCTGCCCATCGTGCGCGAGGCGTGCGAGAGCGGCAAATACAACGCCATAGTGTTGCTGGGCGGCGGGGAGCCGGGTTTTATGGAATCGCGCGAGATCGCCCGCCAGTACGGCATCGCCGTCACTTCCTGCGCCTTCTCGCAAATGCATGTCGCGACGATGCTGGGCAACAAGTTCAGTGTCATCGACTTCACTGAAGTGCACAACATGTTTTACTATGACTTGGTAGTGCGCCATCGTTTCACCGAACGCTGCGCATCCATCAGAAACATCAATTATTATCACGCCAGGCCGGGACACGAGGAGGGCAGCAATATTGCCGAAGAGCGGGAAAAAGCGCTCAAAGGCGAGCGTTCCGAGGCCGTGGAGAGGGCAGTGGCCGAGGCCGTCGATGCCATCCAGGAAGATGGTGCGGAGGTGATTACGTTCGGCTGCTCAGACGCATTCTGGCTGCAGTCGTTCGTGCAAAAGCGCCTGGGCGACATGGGCTGGGAGATTCCGGTGCTAGAGGGTTACAGTTGCGCCATAGTGCTGGCCAAGCTGTTTGTCGATCTGGGTGTGAACGTGAGCGGCCTTGCCTTTCCCGGCGATCGACCGAAGCAATGGCGCAGGAAAAAAGTGTTCTAAAGTGTTCTAATCTGGCGTCTTTGCCGTCAGACGGTCGGACTTAGATGCAACAGTGTGGAGAAGCAAACAGATGGGAAATAAAGTAAAAACTGCGAAAAAAAGGAAAACGACCGCGGCGGACTTTCGCCGTGACCTCGACGAAAATCTGCGCCTGCCCGTGGTAATGCCGCCGGTGCCGTTTCCGATAGAAACCCTGGTGCCCAAGGTGCGCCAGCAGACGCCTGCCGTCGGTCAGCGGGCGACGCGGCCCGATGGCCGTCTGCACGGGCTCGGGCAAACCAAGTACATTGATGATCTCTCATTTCCCGGCATGCTGTTCGCCAAAATCAAGCGCGCTGGAATTGCCTCGGCACGGATCAAGAGTATAGATACCAGCGAAGCCGAAGCCATGCCGGGCGTGATGGCAGTGCTGACCGGCAGTGAGATTCCGGTAAATTCCTTTGGGCCTTCGTTCCAGGACCAGCCGGTACTGGCTGACGAGAGGGTGTTTCATGCGGGTGATGGTGTGGCGGCGGTGGCAGCCGTTACCGAGCAGATCGCCAATGAGGCGCTTGAAAAAATAAAGGTGGAATACGAACCGCTGCCGGCCGTTTTCGATCCTTTGGAGGCATTGAATGACGACTCGCCCAGAGTGCATCCTCCGAACAGCAATGTATATGCAACCAAGGTGATCAGGAAAGGCGATATTGAAAAAGGGTTTGCCGGCGCTGACCACATTTTCGAGAACCAGTACCGCACCCAGATGGTCGAGCACGTTCCACTGGAACCTCACACGGCGATTGCCGATTGGGATCCCAACGGCCGGGTATCCGTTTATTCGAGCCTGGGGCGGATCACCCTTGGGCGTGCCGACATTGCGCGCACGCTCAAACTGCCGATTAACCGCATCCGTATTATTGCAACCATTGTCGGTGGCAATTTCGGCGGGAAAAACGAAATTACCCAGGAACCAGTACTCGCACTACTGTCGAAGAAGACAGGCCGGCCGGTGAAAGGCGTATACACGAGAACGGAGGAATTCGTTTCTTCCACGACACGTCATCCGTTCATCATGGATTACAAGACGGGCGTGACCAAAGACGGCAGGATAGTCGCGCGCAAGGTGCGCTTGGTTCTGGATGGTGGCGCGTATTGCTCATGGAGCGAAACGACGCTGGGCAAGGCGTGCATTCTGTCGGCGGGACCTTACAATATCGATAACCTGCTGGTTGAGGCATTCGTCACTTACACCAACAAAACCATGACTGGCGCCATGCGCGGATTTGGCGCGCCGCAGGTGTGCTTCGCTTACGAATCGCACATGGATGAAATCGCCACTGCGCTGAACATCGACCCGCTGGATATCCGGCTGCTCAATGCTTTCGAGGAAGGGGCGGCGAGCCCAACCGGCCAAGTCTTGCAAAGTGTCGTGGTCAAGGAATCACTGCTCAAGGCTGCCGAGCGCTTCGGCTGGAAAGAGGGGCGTTCATGAAACGGCGAGGACGCGGCATTGCCTGCATGTGGTACCCCATAGGCTTTACGGTTGCAGCCAATCCGAGCGCCGCGGTGGTCAAGGTCAATGAGGACGGCACCGCAACGCTGCTTACCGGCACGGTAGAGACGGGCCAGGGCTCTCTAACTGTCCTTGGCCAGATTGCAGCAGAAGCGCTTGGTATTGCTACCGACGACGTGCATGTGGTTTCAGCCGACACCGATACCACTCCCATGGATACTGGAGCAATTGCCAGCCGTACCACATATGTGACCGGAAATGCGGTCAGACTCGCAGCCGAGAAAGCCAGGGAGATTCTGTTCGAAGTTGCGGCACCCATGCTGGGCGTGAAACCCGAGCAGCTTGAAGCCAGAGATCGCAAGATCCAGGTTCTGGGTTTTCCGCAACGAAATCTGCCGATCAGCGATGTGGCAAATCATGCGCAGGCCGTCAAAGGGCAACCGGCCATCGGCAGTGCATCGTGGAATCCGCCGACCGTTGCCATGGACCTGGAAACGGGGCAGGGGAAGCCGTTCAATACCTATGTTTATGCCACCCAGATTGCCGAGGTGGAG
>JAHENE010000250.1 GCA_024643305.1 Thiobacillaceae bacterium
CCTGGCCGATATGCTCGTGGTACCACATCCAGGCTTCGGGGTTGATGGGTTCGCCCACTGTACCCAGCAGGCGCAGGGAGGACAGGTCGAATTTCGCCGGCAGGTCGGAACCGAGCTTGATCAAGGACCTGATCGCGGTGGGTGCAGTGTAGAAAGTGGTGACCTTGTGCTTCTGCACCATTTCCCAGAAACGGCCGGCATGCGGGTAAGTGGGAATGCCTTCGAAAATGACTTCGGTCATGCCCAATGAAAGGGGGCCGTAGGCCACATAGGTGTGGCCGGTAATCCAGCCCACATCGGCCGTGCACCAGTACACATCCGTATCCGGCTTGGCGTCGAACACCCACTTCATGGACAGGATAGCGCCCAGCAGATAGCCGCCGGTGGAGTGCTGCACGCCCTTGGGCTTACCGGTGGAGCCGGAGGTGTAAAGAATGAACAAAGGATGCTCGGCGTTGACCCATGTTGGCTCGCACACATCCTGTTGGCTGTCGGCAATTTCGTGCCACCACACGTCACGTCCGGCCACCATGTTCACCGGGCCGCCAGAACGATGGTAGACCACGACCTTTTCCAGACTGTCGCAACCGCCGATGGCAATCGCCTCGTCAACTGCCGCTTTCAGCGGCACCGCCTTGCCGCCTCGCATGGATTCATCCGCGGTGACAACCACTTTCGCGCCGGCGTCAATCACCCGCTCATGCAAGGACTTGGCTGAGAATCCGCCGAACACCACCGAATGGATCGCACCGATGCGCGCACAGGCCTGCATGGCCACTACCGCCTCGATACTCATCGGCATATAGATGATGACGCGGTCGCCCATGCCCACGCCCAGCGCCTTCAATGCATTGGCGAACTTGGATACCCGCTTGAGCAGGTCGTTATAGGTTGAAGTCGTCACCGTGCCGTCGTCCGCCTCGAAGATCAGCGCGGTCTTGTCCCCCTTGCCGGCCTGGATGTTTTTTTCCAGGCAGTTATAGGAGACGTTCAACTCGCCGTCATGGAACCACTTGTAAAATGGTGCCTTCGATTCATCCAGCACTTGGGTAAAGGGCTTGTGCCAGGCGATATTCTCCCTGGCGAGCCGTGCCCAGAAACCCGCGTAGTCCGACTTGGCCTCGTTCATCAGGGCCTCGTATGCCGCCATGCCCGACACATTGGCCTGCGCGACGAAATCGGCAGACGGCGGAAAAACGCGGGTTTCATGCAGCACGGAGGTGATGTCGGTCATGGAAGTTCTCCTGGGATAAGCACATGTGAATTGGGGTTATAGTTAGTAAAGAATACCAAACCAAACCAAACCATGTCTGCCCCTTCCCTTTCACCCCTTCGATCAGTGTCGCGATACGCTGCGCGGTTGCTGGACAGCCAGCCCATCCTGGAAGAGGAAACCTTTGCCGCCATTGAGCGTGCTTTCACCCGGGATGAAATGGAGAAGTTCCTCGCCAGGCTTTCGCCCGCCTGGAAGGAAACTGGGGATGACAACCTGCTGAAGCGAGACCTGCGCCAACTAAAATACCGTGTCTGGCTGCGTACAGCCGCGCGCGACATTGACGGGACTGCCCCGCTGGAAGAAGTCACCGGCGCCTTTTCTGATCTGGCAGAGGTTTGCATTCAAGCCGCACAAACCTTTTATACAAATGATCTGGCAGAACGGCATGGACAGCCCTTGAATCCTGACGGCAGCCCGATGGATCTCGTAGTCGTCGGCATGGGCAAGCTCGGCGGGCGCGAGCTGAATGTTTCCTCCGATATTGACTTGATTTATCTCTATCCGGAAGAAGGTCAGACTGCCGGGCCATCCACGCTGTCGCATCACGAATTTTTTGTGCGGTTAGGTAGAAAAATCAGCGGCGCCATTTCCGAAAATACGGCCGATGGCTATGTGTTCCGGGTCGACCTTCGTTTGCGGCCCTGGGGCGACTCCGGCCCGCTCGCAATGAGCTACGCCATGCTTGAGGACTATCTCACCCTGCATGGCCGCCCGTGGGAGCGCTACGCCTGGATCAAGGGCCGCGCCCTCACCGGAACGAGAAACGGCGAGCTGGATGCCGTCGTGCGCCCCTTTGTGTTCCGCAAATATCTTGACTTCGGCGCTTACCAGTCCCTGCGTGACCTGCACGCGCAAATCCGCGCCGAGGTCATCAGAAAAGACCGGCAGAACAATATCAAGTTGGGACCGGGCGGCATCCGTGAAATCGAATTCATCGCCCAGGTCTTTCAACTGATCCGCGGCGGCCATGTACCCGCCCTGCGCATAAAACCCACCCAGGAAGTGCTCAAAACACTGGCAGCCCAGGACCTGCTCCCATCCGACACCGCAGCCAAGTTACTGACGGCCTATCGTTTTCTGCGCAAGCTGGAGCACTGCCTGCAATACCTTGACGATGCGCAGACACAAACCCTGCCTGATGATGCCCAAAGCCAGGCCATGATTGCGCAAGCGATGGGGCTGCCGGACTGGCCTGCCTTGATGGAAGAACTCACCCGTCACCGCAACAAGGTCGAGCAACATTTCGATCAGGTTTTTGCCGCACCGCAGACCGACCAATCCGCTCATCCCCTGCAGGCAGTCTGGCTGGATCCCACCGGCCAGGAGGCCCTGCTCACTGAACTGGGTTACCAACAGCCGGACGATGCCGTCACCCGTCTTACCCAGCTTCGCGATGCCTCGCGGCTCAAATTCACCGAGCCTTCCCGAATCCGGGTGGACAGCTTGATGCCGCCGATTATTGAATTGGCCGCACAGCAATCTCATCCCGATGAAACGCTGGTACGACTGGCTGACCTGATCGAAGCCATCGCCAAGCGGCAAACCTATCTCGCATTGCTGGCAGAGTATCCCGCGGTGCTCAACCAGTTGGCCAGGTTGTTTTCTGCGAGCCCTTGGGCTGCGCAACTTGTCACCCGACAGCCGCAACTGCTCGATCAACTGATCGATCCGCGCCAGTTATTCGCAACCCCCGACTGGCAGGCACTTGCCCAGCGCCTGAACGAAGATCTGAATGCCGAAGCCGGCGACATGGAAGCGCAGATGGACCGCTTGCGCCGCTTCAAGCAGGTCCAGACCCTGCACCTGCTTGCACAGGATGTAGCAGGCCGACTCAAGCTGGAAACCCTGTCCGACCATTTGGCGGCCCTGGCCGACCTGTTGCTGGCCGAAACCTTGAAACGCGCCTGGATAACGCTGCCGAAACGCCATCTGGACGTGCCGCGCTTTGCCATCATCGGCTACGGCAAACTGGGTGGAAAGGAACTGGGCT